>DATGVC010000160.1:0-3228 GCA_035300745.1 Gemmatimonadales bacterium
TTCCTCCTCGGAAGAATCGACTCCGAGCGCATAGACCTTGTTGTTACCGACTCCTCCCGTGGTCCTCCGATAACCGGAACCCCAGTAGACGACGCCGTCCACAATCGACGGTCCATCGATCACCGATCCGCCGCTGGCAAAGCCCGAGAGGATGTCTCCTGTCCTCGCGTCGAGTGCGTACATCTGGCCGGCCAACGAGCCTGCATACACGACACCGTTGGCGACGCTTACCGCGCCGAGGTCCACCGTGCCCGGAGTCGGATCCGCGGTCTGCCAGAGGATCTTACCGGTGGCGACGTCCAGAGCGCTCCACGCTCCCCAGTTGATCGTCTGCCCGGAAGGGACGAGGGTATACGGCATGTGTAGACTGTTCGAGACTGCGACGTAGATGCGCTGACCGTCGGTCGCGGTCCCCCATTGGATCCCTCCGGCAAGGCCGCCTGGACCGACCGGCGTGCTCCAGACGATGTTGCCGTTGTCTGCATTGAGCGCCCAGTAGATGCCGCTCTTCTGGCCCCAGCCGACGATGTTTCCCATCAGATTCGGTCCTGACCCTCCAAGATCGAAGTCCGGGCTGTCGGGGAGGGGGCAGTTCGCCTTCGGTCCAGTCGGAAGCAGACACGCAATGTTGAACACGTCCAAACCCTGCAATCTCTTCGCCCACTTGATCTTGCCGGTCTTCAAATCGAGCGCGAGGGCGGTATCGAAGAAGTCGTCGGGTGCGGCGCACTCTGCCAAGGGATTGGCGTCGTGGCACGCTTCCACCTCCGGCGGAGCGGTGTAGTTGTTGCCTGTCCCGGCGAAGAGCGAACCGCGCTTCGGATCGATCGCGGGCGGCTGCCAGATCGCGTTACCGCTATATCCACCCGGCTTGCCGCCGTTCTCGGGGACGGTGAAGGTCTGCCAGAGGATCTCGCCGCTCTCCTCGTCGAGCGCCACCATGCTGCCGCGGAACGTACAGCAGGGATACGCCGGATCCCCCGTCACGAATTCCTCGATCGAAGAGACGCCGATGTAAACGACGCCCTGGAATACGACCGGGGATCCGGTGATGACCGCTGCGGGATGAGGATCCACCTTCGTGATCCATTGCAGCTTTCCGGTTCGGCGGTGCACCGAGATCACGTTCGCGCCGTCGTGCACTCGGGTGGAGCTGAGGATGTCGCCGACGATCACGTGATCGCCATGGACTGCGGGACTGACGCGAGAGACGGATCCTGGAACACCGTTGTACTCGGCGATCTTGTGAGACCAGATGAGACGGCCGCTCTTCTTCTCGACGGCGAACAGGTTGCCGCCCCAATCGGGGAAATAGACGGCGTTACCATCCACCGTCGGAGTGGCGGAGACGTCGCTCTCCGTCGTGAACGTCCAGCGCGGACTGAGCCTCTTGACGTTGCCGGCGCCGATGTCGTGCTCCGCCGGCTGGCTCCGGCTGTTGCCTAGATCGTGCCCGGCGACTCGCCATTTGCCGGAGCGATGGTGGGACACGTTGTCTTCCGCGTTCACTGCCGGCGCCAGCAAAAGGGCGCTACACAAGAATGCAGCAATTGGTATCTGCGCGTTGCGCTTCTTCCGAACCGACTCCATTTATGATTGCTCCTTGACGCCGGGGGGATCCCGGTCATCGCGGCGCGAAAGAGCAGGATGCAGGCCACGAACATCGCGCCGGCGCAGATCGCATCGATTGCTCGCTCGATCGACGCAAAGACGCCCCGTCGAACACAAGTGCGAGCGCGTGAGCGCTGCGATCTGACGGATTCGGCGACAGGTGTCGGAAATGCGTTCACGCAACGCCCGACACAGGAGCGCTTCTGCTTCATGAGTGTGGATGGCTCGATGTTCGCAACGGTGATGGTGGCAACGGAGGAAGGGTAGAAGAGCGACGGCATCAGGCTGCCGCGTGCGGCCGCATCTCCAGGCCCGCGGCCATCACCACCATCAGCGGCCCGAACAATCCCGCGGGCACGAACGCGGTCCACGCGAGCCCGGTCACGTCCCACAGGTAGCCGCCCAGCACCGGGGTCACGATCGCGCAGAGATAGCCGATCGCGAACATCGCCGCCGACACGCGCGGCACGTCGTGCGGATCGACGAGCATCGGCGGGAGCGCCAGCGTGGACGTGAGCACGAACGCGCTGCAGAAGCCGATGACGCCCGAGTAGGCGACGATCGACGCATCACGCGCGAGCACGAGGCCGATCGTGGCCAGCGTGAAGGTCACGCCCATCGCCATGAACGGCCAGCGCCGCATCATGAGCCTCCCGGGAAAGAAGAGCAGCAGCAGGGACGCGGGAATCTGCAGCCAGTTGTTCGCGGAGAGCGCGGGATTCAGCAGCTCGGGCCTTCCCACGCGATGCAGCACGTCCGGGAGGAACGCGTTGGTGGTGAAGTAGATGCTCGAGCACCCGCCGGAGATGAGCCCGAGGCGCCACGTGACCGGCGACTTCCAGTCGGGCCACCATACGCGCGCCTTCTCGTGCATGGGCTCCGCGGGCCGGCCGCGCTGGTGGAGCATGCCCGCGAGAGCGACGAGGAAGATGGGCACGGACCACGCCACGAGCGCCAGTCGCCAATCGCCGCCGGCGAGCGGCAGCACGACGGGAATCGTGAGCGACGCGGCGAGCGCCTCGCCCATCAGGAGCCCGTTCGAATAGACGGCGGTCCCGAGCGCGATCTTGCGCGGCACCCACTCGCGCACGACGGGCGGCAGCGAGGGCTGCATGATCGCGATGCCGATGCCCATCACGAAGGTCGCGGCGAAGAGCATCGCGGCATCCGGCGCCGCGCCGCGCAGCGCGGATCCTAGGCCCGTGAGTAGGATGCCGCCCACGAGCACGCGAAAGGCGCCGAAGCGCGCGATGAGGATCGATCCGGGGACCGCGGCGAACGAGAAGAGCAGCACCGGCAGGCTCGCCAGCGCACCGATCTCCGCCTGCGAAAGTGCCAGGCTCTGGTGGATCATGGGAATCACCGGCGGCACCGCGAGGACCGTGGTGCGCAGGCAGAGCCCGAAAAGCCAGAGCAGGATGAAGGGTCGCATGGGCGAAGCATATCGCCTCGCCCACGCGCGAAGGCCTTTCAGCCTCCCCATCCCCCGCCGAGGGCCTTGTAGATTGCGATGAGCGTGACTGCGGTATTCTTCTCGCTCTGCACCAATTGGTCCTCGGCCGCGTAGACGGAGCGTTGCGCGTCGAGGACCGAGAGGAAGTCCTCCAGACCGCTCGC
>DATGVC010000161.1:0-9294 GCA_035300745.1 Gemmatimonadales bacterium
AGCAAATGGTTCGGGTGCGCGGGGTGCACGGCGAGGATCGGCTCGGCCAGGAAGCGTTGGTCAGCAGCTCGGGCGACCACAACAGGTTCGCCCACGCGGATCTCCTGGCTCTGAAGCGTCGTAACGCACAGGACGTGCATCAGCATGCCGCAAGTCGCGCCGATCCTCAAGGACCGTATCAAACGCCTCCGAACCACGGATACCCCTGGTCCTCCCAGTACCCGCCCGGCCGCTCGGCCGTGAACGTCAGCGACACGAGATACTTCGTCATCTTGTAGCCCAGCTTGGTGGGCGAGTAGAGCCGGAGCGGTGCCCCATGCGAGGCTGGGAGCGGATTGTCATTCATCCCGTACGCGAGAATTGTCTGCGGATGCATCGCACTCGCGAGATCCCAGCCGTTGGAATAGCCCGAGTCGAACGAGTCGAAGCGCACGTAGCGCGCCTGCGGCAGCAACCCGCAACGCTCGGCAATCGCGGACACCCGCACGCCGTGCCACGTGGCGATCGCGCTCCACCCCTCGACGCAATGATGCTTCACCGTGTAGGTGGTGCGCGGCATCGCCTGCAGCTGGTCGAGCGTTAGCGACTGCGGCTCGCGCACCAATCCAGCGATCTGGAGACGCCACGCCCTGGGATCCTGGAGCATGGGCATCATCGGTGAGATGAAATAGCTCGGCAGGCGCGCGGTCCGGTCGGCGATGTCGTACTCCCGTGCGAGCCGGTTCTTCGAGAACAGGATCTTCTCACCCACCCAGTCATTGAAGCGGCTGACATCGAGCAGCAGCGGCCGCACGGCGTTGCCGCCGTCCCACCCGCACGCGGCCGCGAGCGAGGCCGGGCCGGCGACGGCGGTGAGTCGCAGGAACGCGCGCCGGTCAATCATGGCTGGGAAACCGCCCGCGATACCAGCCGCTGATCATGGCCCGCAGCGACGCCGGGTCCACAACGAACACCAGCACGACGTGGACGACGAGAAAGGCGGTGAAGATCCACACTGCCCAGAAGTGCCAATAGCGCGCCGCCTGAAATCCACCGAACAGCGCGGTGAGCCACGAGAATTGCGTGGGCTTGTAGATCGCAAATCCGGTGAGGACCGACAGCACGCCGAGCAGGATGATGAACGTGTAGGCGGCTTTCTGCAGCGGGTTGTGTTTTCCCTGGGGCGGGTGATCCTTGCGCAGCCGCAGGTAATATTTCTGCATCTCGATCGCGCCGCGAATATCGCGCGGCCGGAACAATAGCGACCGCCATTGGCCGCTCGCCGCCAGGTATAACAGATACAACACGCCGCCGCCGATGAGCGGCCACATCAGCGCGAAGTGCCAGTTCAGTCCTCCGGCAAGCCAACCGCCGAGCCGGCTCCAGCCGGGGAAGGCATGATCCTCGAACGCATTCACGTAGTACGGACCACCGCGATCGCCGAACCGCGCGTACGCACCGTAGATCTGCAACCCGCTCATGATCATGCCGGCGAGCAGCACGAACGTCATCCAATGCGTGAGCCGAACGATCCAATGATGGCGCTTGACCAACGGAGGGGACGGAGCTTTCGGAGCCGGAGGAGCCGTCATGGGCTAAGTATATTGTCTGCCATGCGCGCGGCAACACTGATCACGATCGCAGTCCTCGCTTCCTGCCGGCCGCAAAATGCGGCCGTTACCACTCGAGACGCCGACACGCTCAGCTTCGCCGACGTCACGCCGCGCGATTCGGCAGCGGACAGCGCACTGCTCAAGCCACGCGTCATCACCGGACCGACGGTGATCGTCTTTTGGCTGGCGGGCGCGGACACGCTGTCAGCCGACGACCAGGCCGAGGCGCTCGACGAGCTCAACTACACGACCGAGGGCATCGCATCCACGCTGGCGCGGCACAACATCAAGCTGGTGCCCACCAACTCCGACACGATCTACGTGGCGCTTCCCAACCGGCAGCGCCGGATGATTCTGCTGACGGGCGTGGACTATCCCTTCGGCTACGTGCTCGTCGAGCCCGGGACGGCCGAACGCATTCTCGCGGGCGTGTATTCCGACAATGAGCTACTCGACGAAGTCGACGCCTATTTCGACCTGCCTGCGTCCTCGGACAGCACCGCGAAGGGGCCGCGGATTTCGACGTGACGTCGCTGCTCCTCGTTGCCGCCGCGCTGTTCGTACAGGACTTCAGCTGGCAGCCCGCCACGCCGAGCCAGGGCTCACTCATCGTGGTCTCGGCGCCCGACGCAATCGCGGGGGAAATGGCGGGTGAGCCGCTGCATTTCAGGAGTGGCAAAGCGCTGGCCGCGGTGCCGCTGAGCGCGACGGACAGCACAACACTCCAGACGCTGTCGATTCGCTGGGACGGAGCGGTTGTGGGCGAAACGGCGTCGGTGCCTGTCGAGCTGCGCCGTGTGGAAGAGGAGCAGGTGCAGGCGGCCGAGCGGTTCACGCCGCCTCCCGACAGTGCGCTACAAGTGCGCATCGACGGCGAGCGCGAATTGTTGCGCGACGCCGCCAGGCGCGCGCACGCCGTGCCACGGCTCTGGAAGGCGGCGTTCATTCGTCCACGCACCGCACGCATCACAAGCGCGTTTGGCTCGGGACGCCAGGTGAATGGGGTCTGGCGCACGCGGCATGCTGGTCTCGATATCGCCGGCGGAAAAGGGGCGGCGGTGCGCGCGTCGAATCGCGGCATCGTGGCGCTGGTCGGGGATTTCTTCTACGGCGGGATATCGGTGTACCTGCATCACGGCGACGGCCTGATGACGGTCTACTTTCATCTGAGTCGCGCGCTCGTCGTCGTGGGCGATACGGTCCAGCGCGGCCAGATCATCGGTCGCGTCGGTGCGACCGGACGCGTGACTGGGCCGCACCTACATTGGCAGGCGCAGTACGGCGCGGTCCCGTTCGATCCTACCGACCTGTTGAAGCTTCCTTGAGTAAAGCGCTGCTGCTCCGCGGCGGCCGGCTGGTGACGATGGACGGCGCACGGCGCGTTTTGAATGCCGATGTGCTGGTAGAGGACGGACGCATCAAACGAGTCGGACGGTCGGACGGTCGGACGGCCGGACGGTCAAAACCAACGGTCATTGATTGCGCAGGTCTTGTCATCCTTCCCGGGCTCGTGCAAGCGCACATCCACCTTTGTCAGACGCTGTTTCGTGGGTTGGCCGACGACTTGTCGCTTGAAGCCTGGCTCGCTACGAGAATCTGGCCGCTCGAGGCCGCGCACACTGAAGCCTCGATCCATGCCTCCGCCATGCTCGGCGCGGCCGAGCTGCTCCTGGGCGGGACCACGGCGATTCTGGATATGGAGACGGTGCGGCACACGAGCGCCGCGTTCGAAGCGCTCGAATCGATCGGGATTCGCGCGACGGCGGGAAAGTGTCTGATGGATGCACCCAGCGCTCCGGCGGCGCTGCGCGAGCCGACGGACGCAGCGTTGTCGGAGAGCGCGGATCTGTGCGCGAAGTGGCACGGCGCCGCCGGCGGACGGCTGCGCTACTGCTTCGCGCCGCGTTTCGTGCCCAGCTGCACGGGTCCGCTGCTCAGGGCCGTGAGTGATCTGGCGGAGCGGACCGGCGCCACGATTCATACGCACGCCGCGGAAACGCCGCTCGAGTTGGACACGGTGAAGCGCGAGACCGGCCACGATGAGATCGCCTATCTCGATTCCGTCGGGATCTCGGGGCCGCGCGCCGCCTTGGCGCACTGCGTCTGGGTCGACAAGGACGACATCGCTGTGCTCGCGCGGCAGCGGACGAACGTAGTCCACTGCCCGAGCTCGAATCTCAAGCTCGGCAGTGGCATCGCCCCGATTCCCGAAATGCTGGCGGCCGGTTGCCGCGTCGGCATTGGCGCGGACGGGGCTCCGTGCAACAACCGCCTCGATGCCTTTGCGGAGATGCGCCTGGCGGCCCTCATCCAGAAGCCTCGACTCGGACCGGATGCGTTGCCGGCGGGGCAGGCGCTTGAGCTAGCCACACTCGGCGGAGCGCGGGCGCTGGGCCTCGAATCGGAGATCGGATCGATCGAGGTGGGGAAGTGTGCGGACCTGATCGTGCTCGACCTCGACGGTCCGCACGCGCAGCCTGATGATGCCGACCTCGTCTCCCGCATCGTTTACAGCGCCCGCGCCGCTGACGTGCGTCACGTGATCGTAGATGGGCGGATCGTCGTTCGCGATGGTGTGCTGCAGACCGCGGATGTCGCGGGGATTCGCCGCACGGCCAACGCCGAGGCTCGGGCGTTACGCGCGAAAGCGCTGGATAGTCTCCGTTAGCGTCGCCGCGGCATCAGAGAGATGCTGCGACGTCGTTGTGAGCTCGCTCAGCGATGCGATTTGCTGGGCTGTCGCCGCCGATGTCTGCCGCGCGCCGCTCGCGGCGCCGTCCGCGATCGCGGCGACCTCTTCCATGCGCCGCAGCACCTCCCGCATGCGCTTCGTTTGATTCTCGGTCTCGGCCGCGAACGTCGTCGCGAACTGCACGGTCGTGTTCAGATCGGTGAAGATCGCGTCGAGCGCGCCGTGCACCGTCGTCGCCACGCTGCCGACGCCCTGCGCCGCCTCACGCCCCTGACGCATCGCCTCGACGACGCGACTGATCTGATCCTGCGTCGCGCGCACGCGCGCCCGCACCTCTTCGGCCGAGCGGGCGCTCTGCTCGGCGAGCTTGCGGACTTCGCCGGCGACGACGCGGAAGCCGAGGCCATGCTGGCCGGCGCGCGCGGCCTCGATCGCAGCGTTGAGCGCCAGCAGATCGGTCTGACTCGCGATGCGCGTGATGCCGTCTACGAGCTTGCCGATCTCGCGCGATTCGCTGTCGAGCACGCCTGCCACCTCGGAGGCGTGGTCCATATGCACCATCAGGTTCATGAGCAACGTGCTGGCGCGCGCCACTTCCTCGCCGCGCCGGTGTGCCTGAAGGGCGATCTCGGTGATCTGGCGCTCGGCCTCCTGAGCCCGCGCGTGCAGGGTCGTCGCCAGGCCTGAGGCCGCTTCGGAGTCCTGGCGCCCGTACCCGATGAGCTGGCGCTGGCGCTCGGTCCCCTCGGAGAGCTGATGCGTTGTGCTCGAGATTGATTGGGAGGCCCCTTGCAGCTCGCGCGCCGCGGTGGCGAGCTCGCTCGCCATCGCCGCGAGCGCGCCGCCCT
This sequence comes from Gemmatimonadales bacterium, assembly GCA_035300745.1. GTDB lineage: Bacteria > Gemmatimonadota > Gemmatimonadetes > Gemmatimonadales > GWC2-71-9 > 20CM-2-65-7. The sequence goes on from DATGVC010000161.1 coordinate 5,133, forward strand.
GGCGCCCGATCTCCCGAATGATGTCCGCGATGGCGGCCGTCGTGCGGTTCAGGCTCACGCCGAGGAACCCGAGCTCGTCGGCCGCGGCGTCCGCGGCGCCCGCGGCGCCGCTCTCCATCTGGCGCGTCAGGTCGCCCCGCTCGATCTCGCCCAGCACGCCGCGCGCCCTCCGCAGGCGATCGACGATCTGCACGAGCATCGGGAGGAGCGCCACGCAGGCGAACACCAGTACGAGGCTCTCCTGGATGTAGAGCGACCATCCCCACCCGTGCCCGGCGAGCTGCGCCAGCCCGGTGACCAGCGTAAAGGCCGCGAGATTGATGATCAGCGCGCCCCAAGCCTCGCGACGCTCGAGATACAACGCTGCCTGCAGCGGCGCGACGAGATACGCACCATACAGCACATGGCCGTTCGGTCCCATCGCGAACACCACCGCGGAAATCAGCAGACACCCGACGACGAGGTTGAGCTGCGCGTACCACGGCTCGAAGGCCCCACGCTCGACCAGCCGGCGCACGCCGGCGTTCGCCGCCGCGAAGCTCGCGGCGAAGGCGAGAATGAACCACGGCGAGATGGTCGCGAGCCCTGCGAGTTTAACGCCGATCAGCAGGGCGATGCCGAACCCCACAAAGCCCCACCGCGCGCGCGTGTTCGCGAGTACGTATTGGCGTTGCTTGGCGAATCGCTCCTCGAGGAGCTGATGCTCGAGGCTGATCACAGGCGGAACAAGTAGCTGGCCTTTAGGAAGAATCCGTCGCCGGTACGCGACAGGCGGCGGAAGCTGAACGGATCGGGCTCACTGAGTGACGAGCCGTAGCCAAGGAAGAACACTGTACCCGGAGTCGGCTTATAGGAGAACAGGAGGTCGTTGCGAAACTCCGTCTGCGTCACGCGGCCCTGCGGGGTTCCACTGATCACCAGCAGATTGCCGCTGCGCGGATCGCGGAGGGTGTCACGCACCTGCGCGAAGTATTGCCCTATGTACCGGAAAAAGATGTCGCGAGTGAGCTGATACTCGATCTTGACACGTGGAATGTTTGCGGTCGAGAACCAGCGGCCGCCCTGCGCCCGGGTAATACGCTGATGTGGCCATTGACTTGCGACGCGCAACGTCGAGGTGGGCTTCCACTCCAGGTTGAGAAACACATTGAGCGCGCGGCCTTCCGAGGCTTCGGCGAAGATCGGACCTGAGACGTAGCCGATGCTGACGTCCGCCTTGAGCGCGCGGTTGGGGGTGCTGAGCGCCCCAAGGCCGCCCCACAGATTGTAGAGTCCGTGCGGGACGGCGAACGCGACCGGCGTGCCGGCCGAGTCCACCTGATAACGGGAGTAATCGGGGGGATCGAACAGCTGGTGCGAGTTGGTCCATAAGGCGGTCACGACCCAGGCACCCCGCAGCGTCAAAATCCATCGCTGCGAGATCGTGCCTTCGAGCGTGCTGCGCAACTTGAAGAAGTCGTTATATCGCCACACCGGCTCGACGCCGATGAACGTCGTGGCATTCTCGAGCCAGGCTCCGGGCTTTCCGTAGAACGTGAAGCGGTTGAAGAAGCGGCCCTGCACGATGTTGACGCGATTGACGAAGCCACTCAGCGCCGCGAAGTCGGGACTGACGCCGGTGAGACGGGCGTGATTGCCGTACGAGTAGCCCGTGCGGTCGTACAAGGTCGCTTCCCACAGTTCCCCGGAGCGCACGCCGGAGCCGGTCCCGTCGTTCGTCCAGGACCCGGCGAATTGGGCCGCCGAATACCAGATCTTCTTCCAGACGAGTCGCGCATCGGCGCCGAAGACTCGATTCCACGCGCTGCCTTCGATCCGATCCGTGTACGCGAGTCCGAGAGTTGAGTTGGCACCGAGATCGTGACGCAACCGCAACAGGTTGAAGACCGGATGATCGCCGGTCACCGAGAGCGCGTTGTCATCCACTGCGCCGATGTACGCCAGGCCGGTGCCACCCACCTTCCCCGTGAGTTTGGCGCCGGCGACCGGCGCGCCGATGCGGCGGGTATAGATGAGCGCGTTGGGGGTGTCGAACTGCTCGAGGCCCTCGAGAAAGAACGGGCGCTTTTCCGGAAAGAACAGGGCGAACCGCTCGTTGACCGTCACTTGGCCGACGTCGGCCTCGACCTGCGAGAAGTCGGGATTCACCGTTCCGGTGGCGCTGAGGTTTTGTGTGATGCCCCAGCGCAGATTCACCCCCAGCTGCGGGTCGGCCTTGCCGTACCGATAGGTAGACGCACCGGGCGCGCCGTTCACCCGAGAAGTAAACTCGGGGTTGACGTCCATCACCAATCCGCGACGCAGCCCAGTGAGATTCTTCAGGGTACCCGACTGGATGAGAAAACTCGCGTTCGCGCGCCGGACGGGCGTCCAGGTGTCTTCGTACCCGGTATGCTGTGTCAATCGGACGATTTGAATGCCCCAATCCTGGGTCTCGGCGCTCTGGTAGCGCAAACTCTTGAACGGGATCCGCACCTCAATCTCGAAGCCCGTGGCCGTGACGCGTCCTTGTGACTGATAGACATAATCGGGATTGAGATCGACGACGCCGTCGAACCGGAATCCGGCATTCGCTCCGCCCGCTGCCCCCGCGAGCCCCTCACTCCGCACGCCGTCTTCCTGCGCCCCCAGGGGATTGACGGCGAACAGCAACGCGCGCCGCCGGTCGTTGAAGGTGTCGAGCAAGATCTGGATTTGGTCATCGGCGCCGATGTTGTCGCGGTCGGCGAGCGTCGCGCGCACGACGTTACCGTGCGTCTCAAAGCCGCGAATGCCGAAGTAGATCGCGTCGGGCGCGTAGAAGACCAGGACTTCGGTCGAATCTTCCGCCGGTCGGCTGTCGACCGGGCGGTACTGGGTGAATCCCTTGAGCAACGCCGCCTGGCGCCAGACCGGCTCGTCGAGCACGCCGTCCAGGCGCACCACCGCGTTCTCGATGCGTGGCAGGTGCACTTCGATTTGGCGCAGACGGCCGTCGTAGACCGGCTGCGGGTCGCCTGCGGACTGTAGGAGTAGGAGGAGAACGGGGAGCATGCGACTAAAACTACAATGCGAAATGCGGAATGCCGAATGCGAAATGTCTAACGCGAGTGACGATTCGTCAGCTCAATTTCGCATTCCGCATTTCACATGTCGCCGTACTACTCGTATCGCAGCGCGTCAATCGGATCGAGGCTGGCGGCCCGCCGCGCCGGCCAGATGCCGAAGAACAACCCCACGATCGCGCTGAAGATGAACGCAATCAGAATGGCGAAGAAATTGATCGACGTGTTCCAGTGCGCGATCTTGGACAGCCCTACCGCGCCCAGCACGCCGAACAGAACCCCGATCAGCCCGCCGACCAGGCACAACACCAATGCTTCGACGAGGAACTGGAACAGAATGTTGAAGCTCGTCGCGCCCAGGGCCTTGCGGACACCGATCTCGCGCGTCCGCTCCGTCACCGACACGAGCATGATGTTCATGATCCCGATGCCGCCGACGAGCAAGCTCACGGCGGCGATGCCGGCGAGCAGGTACGTGAATGTCTCCGTCGTCTGTTGGAACGTGGCGAGAATGTCCGATTGGTTCCGGATCTGGAAATCGTTCTCGCCGCCCGGCCGGATCTTGTGCTCGCGCCGCAGCACGCGCTCGATCTCGATCATGGCGAGCGTCATCTGTGGGACACTGGCTGCGTCCACGGTGATGGACCGCAACCGGTTGGTGCCCATGATCCGGTAGCGCGCGGTCTGGAGCGGAATGAGGACTTGCTCGTCGGGATTGCCGAATCCCCCGGCCGATCCCTTTGCCGCCAGGACGCCGATGATCTCGAAAGGAATTCCGCGGATCTGAATCTCCTGGCCGATCATCGCCGCGGGGTTCGCATTGAACATGTCGGGAATCGCCGAGCCGACGACCGCGTAGCGACGCCGCCCTTCGTCCTCGCCGGCCGTGAACATCCGGCCCGCCGTGAACGTGAAGTTCTTCACCGTGGGGTAGTTGGGCGTGGTGCCGACGATGCTCACGTTGCCATTCTGCCCGCCGCGCTTGATCTGCAGGTTGCGGGTCAGCTCGGGCACGACCCCTTTCACGTAGCGCGCGTCCCGCGCGAGCGCTGCGGCGTCCTCCACGGTCACACTCACGCGCTGATCGAACATGATGGCGATGCCGCCGCGGAACGATT
>DATGVC010000162.1:0-14003 GCA_035300745.1 Gemmatimonadales bacterium
CAAGCGGATCTCGCTGGGTCTCAAGCAGGCGCAGGAAGATCCGTGGCTGCGGATCGGGGAGACCTACCCCGTCGGCACCGAGCTGCGGGGCCGGGTCATGCGGCTGATGGACAAGGGGGTCGTCGTGGACCTCGGCAGCGATATCGAAGGGTTCGTACCGATGTCGCAGCTTGGCATTCCGGATATTCAGCAGCCAGGGGATGCGGTGAAGGAAGGGCAGGCGGTTGAACTGAAAGTTCTGGAAGTCGATCCCATCCATCACAGGATCGTGTTAGCCGCCACAGGATTCCCGAAGGATGACATCATCCCGGTGCCGGCTCCGGTCAGTGACGAGCCGCCCAAGGTAGACGCCTAGAGGCCGAGACGCCTAGCGGGTTCGAGGTGTGAGGGGTCAGGAAGGCTTCCTGACCCCTCTTTCTTCCGTATCTTCTCCTTCCATGTCCATGCGAGAGAAGCTGGAAGTCCTGCAGCAAAAACGTTCTGAGTCCGAGCAGGGTGGCGGCGCGGACCGCATCGAAACTCAACACACAAAAGGCAAGATGACGGCGCGGGAGCGGCTCGATGTGCTGCTCGATCCCGGTTCATTCGTCGAGCTCGACCGTTTCGTCACCCATCGCGCGACGGATTTTGGCCTCGCCGACCAGAAGGTCCTCGGCGACGGCGTCGTCACGGGCTGGGGCCGAGTCGAAGGGCGCCTGATCTACGTCTTCTCGCAGGATTTCACCGTCTTCGGCGGATCGTTGTCGGAAGCGCATGCGGAAAAGATCTGCAAGGTGCTGGATCTCGCTGTGCAGAACGGCGCGCCGGTTGTCGGCTTGAACGATTCGGGGGGCGCGCGGATTCAGGAGGGCGTCGCCTCCCTCGGCGGGTACGCCGACATCTTCCTGCGCAACACGTTGGCATCGGGGGTCGTGCCGCAGATCAGCGCGATCCTCGGCCCCTGCGCCGGCGGCGCGGTGTACAGTCCCGCCATCACCGATTTCATCTTCATGGTGCGCGGGATCTCGTACATGTTCGTGACCGGCCCCAACGTCGTGAAGACGGTGACGCACGAGGAAGTCGACTTCGAGAAACTGGGCGGCGCCGATGTGCATGGCGGCACGTCCGGCATCGCGCACTTCGTCCACGACTCCGAGCTCGAGTCGATCACGGCGATCCGCAGCCTGCTGTCGTTCCTGCCGGGCAACAACCTGGACAGCCCGCCGACCCGAACCCCTGATGATCCGCCGGACCGCCGAGAGGAAGCGTTGCTCGACGTGGTTCCCGATGAGCCGACGAAGCCGTACGACATGCACGACGTGTTGCGCCACGTGGTCGACAACGGCGCGTTTCTCGAGGTGCAGCGCGATTACGGCAATAACCTGATCGTCGGTTTTGCGCGGCTCGCCGGCCGGCCGGTCGGCATCGTCGCGAACCAACCTGCCGCACTCGCCGGCGTCCTCGACATCGCCGCCTCACTCAAGGGTGCCCGATTCATCCGCTTCTGCGATGCGTTCAACGTCCCACTCGTGACCTTCGAGGATGTCCCCGGGTTTCTCCCCGGGGTGGCCCAGGAACATGGCGGCATCATCAAGCACGGCGCGAAGCTTCTGTTCGCCTACTGTGAGGCCACCGTCCCCAAGCTCACGGTCATCACGCGCAAGGCATACGGGGGCGCCTACGACGTCATGAGCTCCAAGCACATCCGCGGCGACTACAACGTGGCCTGGCCGACGGCTGAGATCGCCGTGATGGGCCCCAAAGGCGCAGTCGAGATCCTGTATAAAGGAGAAGCGAGCGAGGAGCGCACCAGTGAGTATCGCGAAAAGTTCGCCCATCCCTACCAGGCGGCGGCGCGCGGCTATCTCGACGACATCATCGACCCCCGCGATACCCGGCCGCGCTTGATCGAGGCGTTGCTCACGCTGGAGACGAAGCGCGGCAAGAATCCGCCCAAGAAGCATGGGAACATTCCTCTGTAAGGCCGCGCTGGCGGCGCTGCTGGTCCAAACCCCTCACCCGGACTCGGTGCGGGCGGGCTTGCGGGCTCGCGTCGCCGCGGACTCGACCAACGGACCGGCATGGCTCGAGCTCGGGCGCGCGTATCTCCAGCGTGCCGCCGACTATCACACCCATCGCAAACCGATGACGGTCGATACGGTGTGGGCCCACGGGACACTCGACACGGCACAGCAGGCGTTCGAGCGGGCAGCGCGCATGAGCGCCGGCACGCGCACCGCCGATTCGGCGCGTGTGTACCGCGTGTACGCATTTGGCGAATGGGCCTACGTCGACTGGGAGGCGGCCGGCACCGCCGCCGCAACGCGCACCTGGCACGCGCTCCCCGAGGGGCTGCGGTTGCCGCCCGTGCTCGAAGAGCTCGGCGAAAACCTGCTGCGTGCGTGCCCCCACCAGGGCATGCTGTTCACCGCCGGCGAAACAGACACGCAGGCAGCCTGGTTTCTCCGCTTCTCGCGCGGGCTGCGGCCGGATCTCATGATCGTGCCGTACAACCGCTGGTACGGCGACAGCGTGCTGCGCAATCGCGTGCTGCATGAGCTGAAGACACGGAACCCGTCGCTGAGCGCGCTCAGCCAGTCGCGCGCGGTCTGCGCCAGCATGTGGTTCGAGCGCCCGCCCGAGGAGCGAGGGGTGAAGTGGAACAAGCGCCCGCTGGTCTGGGTGACCGGCAAGGAAACGAAGGCCGACCGGGTGCCCCCTCAAGATTTCGTATTCGCGGCATTGAAGCTCGCCGTCGATGAACACGAGACGTGGACCGCCCCAGTGACGGCGATCTATCGGCGCGCCGCGAGCAACGTCGGTGGGTTGTGCAAGGCGTTCGACACCTTTGGACTGTCGGCCGAGGTTGGGTGTCGTTGAGGCGGGTATTGGTCGCGAACCGCGGCGAAATCGCGGTTCGCGTGATCCGCGCGTGTCACGAGGAAGGTCTCGCGGCCGTCGCGGTCTACTCCGAGCCTGATCGCCTCGCCCCGCACGTCCGCGATGCCGACGCCGCCGTTCTGCTCGGGCCCGCGCCGTCCGCGGAGTCTTATCTCGACGTTCGCAAGCTGATCTCGGCGGCGAAGGAGACGGGCTGCCAGGCGGTCCATCCCGGGTACGGTTTCCTGTCCGAGCGCGCCGCATTCGCGGATGCCTGCAAGGACGCGGGACTCATCTTCGTCGGCCCACCGGCCTCCGCGATCCGCGCGATGGGGGACAAGACCGAAGCGCGGCGCCGCATGCAGGCCGCCGGCGTGCCCGTGGTCCCCGGCACCGCGGCGGCGCTGCGCGACCCGGCCGAGGCACGGCGCGAGGCCAAGCGCCTCGGCTTTCCCGTGATGTTGAAGGCGGTCGCCGGCGGGGGCGGGAAGGGGATGCGACTCGTCGGCACCGACGCGGAGGTCGAGGGGGCATTTCAAGCCGCCCGGCGCGAGGCCCAGAAGGCGTTCGGCGACGGCAGCGTCTACGTCGAGAAGTACCTCGAGCGGCCGCGGCACATCGAGATCCAAGTCCTGGCGGACCACCGCGGCCGCGTCGTCGCGCTCGGCGAGCGGGAATGCAGCATCCAGCGACGCCATCAGAAGCTGATCGAAGAGTCGCCCTCCATCGCGGTGTCGCCCGCGCTGCGGCGCCGCCTGTCGGAAGCCGCTACAGCGGCGGCCGGCGCAGTCGGCTATGTCAGCGCGGGCACGATCGAGTTCCTGCTGACCCCTTCGGGTGAGTTCTACTTCCTCGAGATGAACACGCGCATACAGGTCGAGCACCCGGTCACGGAGCTCGTATACGGTGTGGACCTGGTGCGCGAGCAGCTGCGCATTGCGGCGGGCCAGCCGATGCGCGTGCACGGCGCGGCAGGCCCGGGTGGCCAGCTCCATCCGCGCGGTCATGCGATCGAATGCCGCATCACCGCCGAGGATCCGTTCAACGACTTTCTCCCTGCGACCGGCGTGCTGCAGTACCTGCGCGTGCCCAGCGGGCCGGGGATTCGGTGGGATGCGGGGATCGAGGCGGGGAACGATGTCACGCTGTTCTACGATCCGCTGCTTGCCAAGCTCATCGCCTGGGGCGAGACGCGTGAGATCGCCATTCAGCGCATGCGTCGCGCGTTGAGCGAGCTCGTGATTGTCGGCTTGCCGACGAGCCAGCCGTTTCATCTCCGGGTCATGGATGATGCCGAATTCCTGAAGGGTGACATCGACATCAAGTACCTGGAGCGCGCCGGCGCACGGCTGCTCGCCGCGCCTCCCCGCGGGGGGCTGGAGCGGGCGCTTGCAGTCGCTGCGGCGATGATCGCGGACGAGCAGCACGGTCGGACGGTAGGACGGCCGGACGGCCGGACAGCCAGTCAAGCGCAATCGCCGTGGCTCCAGGAAGGCCGGCGGCTCGGTTTGCGAGACGGTCCGGAATGACGGATCTCGTGACCATCACCAGGATCGCGGTAGGTGGAGATGGGGTTGGGCGCTTGGCCGATGGACGCGTCGTCTTTGTGCCGCGCACCGTGCCGGGCGATCGGATTCGGTTGCGCCCCGAGTCGCTGCAGCGGCACCGCAATTTTGCCCGCGCCGACGTGGGGGAGATCGTGGAGGCGGGGCCGGCCAGAGTCGCGCCACCCTGTCCTCACTATGTGCATGACCATTGCGGCGGCTGTCAGCTCCAGCACCTGGCCTACGATGAGCAGCTCAAGGCGAAACGTGCGATCGTCGGCGATTCGCTGCGGCGGATTGGGAAGCTGAAGGTCGAGGATCCCGAGGTTGTCGAGGCGCTCGAGGAGTGGCGCTACCGCTCAAAGATCTCCATGGCGGTGAAGACGTCGGTCGGGCTGCATCCCTACGATCGGCCTAATTTCGTCTTCCCGCTCGCGGATTGTCACATCACCGACTTCCGTTTGATGGCGCTGTGGCGAGAGCTGCGGGGCAGACTGGCGATGCTCCCACAACCGCTGACGCGTCTCACGTTGCGGCTCGACCGCGAAGCGCGGCGGCACATCATCGCGGAATCGGCCGGCGAGCCCTGGCTCAGTGCAGACGAGTTGCGGCGCGCATTGCTCGGCACCGTCGAAGGCGAGGTCGTATGCTGGTGGCAGCCTGTGGATGGCGCCGCCCGCGTCGTATCGGGACCAGCCACCGGATTTCCAGCGACCGCGTTCGAGCGGGCGAATCCGGGGATGGGAATGATCACGCGTCGCTGGGCCGTGGCGCAGCTGGGCGATGTGCGGGGCCAGACGGTGTGGGACCTGTACGGCGGCATCGGCGACACGGCGGCACTGCTCGTCGAGCGCGGTGCCAGCGTGGTGAGCGTCGACGTCGACGAGAAGGCCGTGAGCTGGGGACGGGATCGCCTTCCGGCGGCACGTTTCATCGCGGCTCGCGCCGAGGACGTCTTGCCGAGCCTGCCCGCGCCCCATGCGGTCGTCGTGAATCCGCCCCGCGCTGGACTGCACTGGGACGTGTCGCTGCGACTGACATCGGAGCCGGTGCCGACGCTCGTGTACATCTCGTGCGATCCGGCGACGCTCGCGCGCGACCTGCAGCGGCTCAATGTCAACTATATCGTCAGGGACGTCCGAGCCTTTGACTTGTTCCCACAGACCGCACACGTGGAGACCGTTGCCGTCCTCGAGGCCGCATGAAGTACCACGTCACGGTCCGTTCCCGCACCTACGTGATCGACGTCGACGGAGGGACGGTGACGGTCGATGGCGAGCGTCTCGAGGCGCACGCGGCGGCGATCCCCGGTACGCCCCTCCTTCATTTATTGCTGGGCAAAGACTCCTGGACAGTCGCTTGCCAGCAGCTCGACGGACGACGCTGGGCCCTCGGCGCGGTCGGCGAGCGCGTGGAAGTCGACGTTCAGGACGACCGCTCGAAGCAGATCGAGGCCCTGACAGGTCAGGGCCGCACGGCGGCGGTCGGCGGCGTCGTGAAAGCGCCGATGCCCGGGCTGGTGGTGCGCGTCGAAGTGACTGCGGGCCAGGTTGTGGAGCTGGGCGAGGGTCTGGTCGTGGTCGAGGCAATGAAGATGGAGAACGAGTTGCGTGCCGCGCACGCGGGCATCGTCGAGCAAATCCATGTCAGTGCAGGTCAACGCGTCGAAAAGGGCGCGCCGCTCGTCACCCTTTCTCCCAAACCATCGCAACCCTCGGGTTGACAGGCCCTTACGCCTCGGTTAGAGTTCGCGTCTGCCAAAATCCCGGGCGTCGAGGGGCATGAAGACGTACACATTGAAGCCGCAGGACATCGAGCGTCGCTGGTGGCTGGTCGACGCGGCTGGACAGCCGCTTGGCCGGCTGGCAAGCCGCATAGCCCAGATCCTGCGGGGCAAACATAAGCCGACGTTCACGCCGCACGTCAACGGCGGTGATTTCGTCATCGTCATCAACGCCGAGAAAGTGCAACTGACGGGCCGCAAGGTCGAACAGAAGCGCTACTTCCGGCACACGGGGTACATGGGCCACGAACGGTTTACGCCAGTGCAGAAAGTGCTCGGTACGCATCCCGAGCGCGTCATCGAGAAGGCGGTGTGGGGAATGTTGCCCAAGACGACCTTGTCGCGTCAGCACGTGAAGCAGATGCTGAAGGTATACGCGGGTCCCGAGCATCCACACGCGGCGCAGCAGCCGACGCCGCTCGTCGCCGTGGAGGCCAAGTGAGCAGCGCGATCACACCGGAGCTGCGCTGGCACGCGATCGGACGCCGGAAGCTCGGCATCGCGCGCGTGTATCTGACCCCGGGATCCGGGAAATGGAGCATCAACGGGCGGACGTTGGGGGATTACTTCCCGCGGCCCTCGCTCGTGTCGCACATTCAGCAGCCGTTCACCGCGACCGACACGCTGGGGGCGTTCGACGTGAAGGCGCGCGTGGTGGGAGGCGGACTGACGGGCCAGGCGGGCGCGATGCGGCTCGGGATCGCCCGAGCGCTGGTGTTAGCTGACGATCGGCATCGCAAGAAGTTGCGCGAGCAAGGCCTGTTGACGCGCGATCCGCGGGCCGTGGAGCGGAAGAAGCCGGGCCGCGCTGGTGCGCGGAAGCGGTTCCAGTTCAGCAAGCGGTAGAGCGAACAAATACTCACGTCGCCCGATCCCTTCCTGGGTCCCTTCGGGGTTGGAGGGGAGATGACGGCGGCGGCGGACCGAACCCGAGAAAGGGAGTAAATGCCTCAGCCTCAGTTGCAGGAATTGTTGGAAGCAGGTGTGCATTTCGGCCATCAGACCCGCCGCTGGAATCCCAAGATGCGGCGGTTCATCTTCGCCGAACGCTCCGGCATCTACATCATTGATCTCCAGAAGACATTGCGGCAGCTCGAGACGGCACAGGAGCTGTTGCGCGGCGTCGTGCTCAAAGGGGAAGGCGTTCTGTTCGTCTGCACCAAGAAGCAGCTGAAGGGAATCCTCGAGGCCGAAGCGAAGCGGTGCAGCTCCTTCTACGTGACGGAACGCTGGCTGGGTGGGACGCTGACGAACTTCCAGACGATCAAGAAGCAGATCAAGCGTCTCAAGGACCTGGAGCAGGGTGCGGCGGACGGCGACTTTACGAACTACACCAAGAAGGAGCAGCTGTTGTTCGACCGCGAGCGCGGGAAGCTCGACAAGAACCTCGCGGGTATCAAGAACCTCGGCCGGTTGCCCGGGGCGCTCTTCGTGGTGGACGCGAAGAAGGAGCGCATCGCCGTCGCCGAAGCGAACAAACTCGGGATTCCGGTGGTGGCGATCGTCGATACGAACGCCGACCCCGATCTGATCACGGTACCGATTCCCGGAAACGACGACGCGATTCGCGCCGTCTCGCTGATTACGAACGCGATCTCGGACGTGATCGCCGAGGCGCGCCGCCAGATGCCGCTGCGGGAGGCGGGCACGGGTGAGGAAGGCGAGGGCACGACGTACTCGACTGAGACGGGTGAAGCGGATGTGGATGGCGACCGCAAGAAGCGGCCGGCGCGGCGCAAGCGGCGCCCGAAGCCGGAGGCGATCGCCGCCCGGATGAAGACTGAAGAAGCGCCGGCTCCGGCGGAACCCGTCAGCGGGGAGAAGGCGTAACAACTCTGCGTTGCTGAACAACCGACCGCCGCCCCCGGGCTACACGGCGCGAGGGCGGCGTTTTTATGAGGGAGTGAAGAGGAGCATGACAACTGTGAAAGAGATCCCTGCAAAACTCGTCGCTGAGCTGCGCGCTCGTACCGGCGCCGGCATGATGGACTGCAAGGGCGCGCTCCAGGAGACGGGCGGCGACCTCGAGAAAGCCGTCGACATTCTTCGCAAGAAGGGGGCGGCGAAAGCCGACAAGCGTGCGGGGCGCGAGGCGTCTGAAGGGTGGATCGGATCCTATGTCCACCACGACGGCTCCGTGGCCGTACTCGTCGAGCTGAACAGCGAAACGGACTTCGTGGCGCGAACCGACGACTTCAAGGCGCTCGCGAAGGAGATCGCGGTCCACATCGCCGCGACCAAGCCGCTAGCGGTTCGCATCGAGGACCTGCCCGCCGAGTTGGTACAGCGCGAACGCCAAGTCTACGAATCCCAGGTCGCCGAGCAGAAGAAGCCGGAGAACATCCGGGCCAAGATCGTGGACGGGATGCTGAAGAAGTTTTACGAAGACAACGTCCTCCTCGAGCAGAAATTCGTGAAGGATGACAAGCGGACCGTTGGCGAGCTGGTGAAGGAGTTGTCGGGCAAGACAGGAGAGAAGGTCGAAGTCCGGCGCTTCGCCCGGTTCGAGCTCGGAGGCAACTAGGTGGCCACGAAGCTCGCCTACAAGCGTGCGCTCCTCAAGCTTTCCGGAGAGGCGTTCGCTGGTGGGCGAGCTTCTGGCATCGACTTTGCCGTCATCGAGCGGCTGTCCGACGAGCTGAAGTCCGTGGCCGCCAGCGGAGTGCAGCTTGGCCTCGTGATCGGCGGCGGCAACATCCTGCGCGGGACGACGGCCAGTGAGCAGGGGATGGACCGCGTCTCCGCCGATTACATGGGGATGCTCGCCACGGTCATCAATGCGCTCGCGCTGCAAGACATCCTCGAGAAGAAGGGCGTCGATACGCGCGTCATGACGGCGATTCGGATGGAAGAGCTGGCGGAGCCGTATATCCGGCGGCGTGCGGTGCGTCACCTCGACAAGGGGCGCATGGTGATCTTCGCCGGCGGGACCGGCAATCCATATTTCTCCACCGACACCGCCGCCGTGCTGCGGGCGCTCGAGATGGAGGCACAGGTGATTCTCAAGGCCACGAACGTCGATGGGGTCTACACGGCGGATCCCAACAAGGACCCTGCAGCGCGGTTTCTGCCGACGCTGACGTTTCAGGAAGCGTTGGTGAAGGGCTATGCGGTGATGGACGCGAACGCCTTCGGGTTGTGCAAGGAGAACAAGCTCCCCATCGTGGTGTTCAACATCAACCAGCCCGGCGCGACGGCGAGGGTCCTGGCCGGAGAGCGCGTCGGCACGATCGTCCAATGACCCCTGCACCAGCCGCCTCTCTCACCGATCACGTCAAACACGCCAAGCAGCTCATGGATAAAGCGGTTGAAGCCGTCAAACGGGAATTCTCCACCGTGCGCAGCGGCAAGGCGACCACGGCGCTGCTCGATCTCGTGCGCGTCGAGGCGTACGGGAACGAAATGCCGCTCACGCAGGTGGCGAGCGTAGCCGCGCCCGAGCCCAAACTGCTCACGGTGCAGCCCTGGGACAAAGCTTTGTTGAAGGCGGTGGAGAAGGGCATCCTGGCATCCGATCTGGGACTCACGCCGTCGAACGACGGCAATGTCATCCGCATTCCGATTCCGCCGCTGAACGAAGAGCGGCGCAAAGAGCTCGTCAAGGTCGTGCACAAGTTCGCCGAGGAAGGACGCGTCGCCATCCGTCACGCGCGCACCGAGACGATGAACCGGATCAAGAAGACCGAGCACGTCTCTTCCGACGACCAGAAGCACGCTGAGAAGGAAGTGCAGAAGACGCACGACGATCATCTCAAGGCGATCGATGCGGCGGTGAAGGCCAAAGAAGCGGAGATCATGGAAGTCTGATGCTCTCCGGTCCGATTCCTCGCCACGTGGCGATCATCATGGACGGCAACGGCCGCTGGGCAAACGAGCGCCGACTGCCGCGGCCCTTTGGACATCGGGCGGGAATGAAGGCCGTGCGCGAGGCGGTGGAAGGCGCCATCGAAGCCGGTGTCGAAGTCCTTACCCTGTTTGCGTTTTCCGAGGAAAACTGGAACCGCCCCGCCCCCGAGATCTCCGCGCTCATGGATCTGCTCGAGGAGTACATCGCAAAGGAAGTCGCGGAGCTGAAGGGCCAGGGCGTGCGGGTACACGTGCTCGGCGACCGCAGCCGGCTGACTCCGGGCGGTAGCGCCGCGGTCGAGCGTGTGGAGCGGGAAACGGCAGGTGGTCAGAAGTTGTCGCTCAATCTCTGTATCTCGTATTCGTCGCGCGGCGAGATCGCGCGAGCCGCGCGGCTGCTTGCGGAGGAAGTGCTCAAGGGCACGAAGCAGCTCGAAGACATCGACGAGGAGGCGATCCGCGCCAAGCTGTACACGGCGCCATGGGGCGACCCCGATCTGTTGATTCGTACCTCCGGTGAGCAACGCCTCTCGAACTTCCTGCTGTGGCAGCTGGCCTATACCGAGCTCTACATCACCCCGGTGTTGTGGCCGGACTTCAACCGGCGCACGCTGCTCGATGCCATCCTCGATTATCAGCGCCGCGAGCGACGCTTCGGAAAAGTCACCGCATCCTGATGGCCGCTACCAATCTGGTGCAGCGCGTTGCGGTGGCCGTCGTGGCGATTCCGCTGGTCGTGGTCATCGTCTGGCTCGGCGGCTGGACCCTCGCAGCCACGTTGGCGGTCCTGGGCGTGCTGGGCGCGCACGAGATCTACGATTTCGGACGCCGCCACGGTGTCGAACCACTGGAGCGGACGGGGTGGCTCGCGGCCGCGGCGATTCCCCTGCTCGCGTACTGGGCTAAAGCCCCTAATTTTTTCCTCGGCGCGATCTGGTTGATGTTCGCAATGGCGCTGGCGATGGCGCGGCGGGGCCCCAGCGGCCGGCCGCTCGCGAGCGTCTCGATCACCTTGTTCGGCTGCGTGTACGCGTCCGGGATGCTGGCGTTCTTGATCGCGATCCGGCACGGCAGCGCGGCGGCAACGCGTCCGCTCGCCTACGTCCTGCTCACTCTCTTCCCGCTCGTGATCACCTGGATCTGCGACACCGCCGCGATGGCGGTGGGAACAGCGGTCGGTGGGCCCAGGCTTGCACCCGTGCTATCGCCGAAGAAGACGCACGCCGGCGCCGTGGGAGGGACGTTGGGCGGAGTCATTGCGGCACTCGCGCTGGGCAAATTCGTACTGAATCGTCAAGGCTGGAGCTTCAGTCCCGGCCAGCTGTTGCTGTTTGGTCTCGCCGTCTCCATTGTCGGGCAGGTCGGCGATATCGCCGAATCGCTGTTCAAGCGGGAAGCCGGCGTTAAGGACTCCTCGACGCTTATTCCTGGTCACGGCGGCGTGCTCGATCGGCTGGATTCCTTGTACTTCGTGATTCCAACGGCGGCGGGATTGTATCGCATGTTTGGGGTGATATGAGTGTTGGGGTCGCGGTACTCGGATCCACTGGGTCGATCGGCAGATCGACGCTCCAGGTGCTGGCAAGACAACGCGAACGATTTCGTGTCGTCGCCCTCACCGGGCACTCGAACAAAGACCTGCTTGCCGAGCAAGCCGCGGAGTGGAAGCCCCAGTTCGTCGGTCTCGTCAATGGCGGCACCGCGTCGTGTCTCGTCGAGGCCGCGACGCATCCCGATGTCCGGATCGTCGTGAACGGCATCGTCGGCGCCGCCGGACTTGAAGCGACGTTGGCGGCGTTGCGCGCCGGAAAGCGCGTCGCGCTGGCGAACAAGGAAACGTTGGTGATGGCCGGTGAGCTGGTCGCCCAAGCGGCGCGAGAGGGCGGCGGAGAAATCGTCCCCGTGGACTCCGAGCACAGCGCCGTCCTCCAATGCTTGGCGGGGCGCCGGCCGACAGAGCTCGCCCGGCTCATACTCACGGCGTCGGGCGGCCCGTTCCGTACCTGGGCCCCGGAGCGAGTCTCGCGGGCGACCGTGGCCGAGGCACTCAAGCATCCGACGTGGACGATGGGGAAGAAGATCACGGTCGATTCGGCGACGCTCGTCAACAAGGCTCTCGAGGTGATCGAAGCGCACTTCCTGTTCGATGTCGATTATGATCATGTGGAGGTCGTGATCCATCCCCAATCGGTGATCCACGGGTTCGCGGAGTTTGTGGACGGCTCGGTGTTGGCGCAGGTCGGCTTCCCGACGATGGAGCTGCCGATCCTCTATGCATTGACCTATCCGGATCGTGTGCCCGATCAGGGCGTGAGGCGCTTCGATCCCGTCGCGGCCGGCACGCTCACCTTTGAGGCGCTGCAACCGGATCGCTTCCCCGCGTACGTCGTGGGCCGCGAGGCGGCGCGACTCGGCGGTACGGCGCCGGCGCGGTTCAACGCGGCCAACGAGGTCGCCGTGCAGCTCTTCCTGGAGGAGCGCATCACGTTTGGACGGATCGCCGAGATCATCGAGCGCGTAGTGGCGCAAGCGCATTCCGGCGACGCGACGTCGCTCGACGACGTGCTCGCCGCTGATACGGAGGCCCGTCGCATGGCACAGGAGGCCGCATGCTCCTGACGATCTTCTCGCTCGTCGTGGTGCTCGGCGTGCTGATCTCGGTGCACGAGTTCGGCCATTTTATCGTGGCCAAAGCCGTCGGCATTCAGGTGCTGCGATTCTCGCTGGGATTCGGGCGGCCCGTGATCGCGTGGCGCCGCGGGGAGACGGAGTACTGGATCTCCTGGATTCCGTTGGGTGGCTACGTGAAGATGGCCGGGCTCGAGGACGAGGGAATGGCCGGCGAGCTGGAAGGCGGGAAGGCCGCCGTCCCCATCGATCCCGCACGCGCGTTCGATCAGAAGCCGCTCTGGGCCCGGATGGCGGTGATTCTCGCCGGGGTGACGATGAACGTCATTCTGGCGTTCGTCATCTACACCGGTCTCGGTATTGCGGTCGGCAATCCCATGCGACCCACCACACAGGTCGATACAGTCCTGGTCAACCGACTCCCGCGGGGCACCGAGTCGCTCGCGACGCTGCAGCGCGGTGACCGGATCGTCCGAATCGACGGCGATACTGTCAGAACATGGGAGGACGTCCAGAGTCATTTGCTCATCGGAGCGGGGGTAGCCCGTCTGGAACTTGCGGGGCGGAAGGACCCCATCCGGATCACGATTCCGCGCGACGAGAACGCACGGCTCAGCCTTGCGCTGTGGGATCTCGAGCCTCTGTTCCCCGCACGCATAGGTAAGGTTCTGACGAACGAACCCGCGGCGCACGCTGGGCTGCAACGCGGCGACGTGATCGTTCGCGCCGACAACGACACGATACGGTCGTGGAGCGACCTGATTCACAAACTCTGGCTCAATCCTGGGCGCTCAATCACAATCCGTGTCCTGCGCGGTGACTCGATAGTGCAACTCAGCGTCACGCCGCGAGCCGAGACCGAGTCCGATAGCCTGTCTTCAAGACCGAAGACCTACGGGTATATCGGCGCCGAAGCCGATTTTGTGGTCAACCGGCGCGTATCGATCGGCGGGGCCGTTCGGTACGGTGCCTTACAGACGGTCGGCACCATCGGCATCATGCTGGAGAGCCTCAAGCGGCTGGTGCTAGGACGCGCCTCCGTGCGGGAAGTGGGTGGCCCGATCACGATCGCCCGAGTTTCGGGGCAAGCCGCCCGTCTCGGCCTCGTTCAGTTCCTGCGATTTCTGGCGTTCTTCTCGGTGAGCCTCGCGGTCCTCAACCTGCTGCCGATCCCCGTGCTCGACGGCGGCCACGCAATGTTCCTGATTGCCGAGGGAATCCGCCGCAAGCCCCTCTCGGCGCGGCTGCGGCTGCGCCTCACGCAATTCGGCATGCTCGTCGTGCTGGCGATCATGGTCGTCGCCATCGGGAACGATGTCCTCCGGCTCTTCCGTTAACGACGC
>DATGVC010000163.1:0-2641 GCA_035300745.1 Gemmatimonadales bacterium
GACGATTCACTGGCGCGCCGAGCACGACAAGAAGGGGTTCGAGCAGGTCGTGGTGATGAGCGATGCGGTGCGGGATGCGTTGTCAGCGCAGCGAAAGGCGCACCCCGCGATCGGCAAGACGGCGGTATTCCCGGCGCCGAAAGATCCGACGAAGCCGTGCAATCGTCACTTGTTCGACGACTGGCTGCGGCGGGCCTACAAGTTGGCGAAGATCGTCCCGCAGCGTCGCGGGATGTGGCATTCGATTCGGCGGAAGTGGGCGACGGAACGGAAAGGCTATCCCGTGAAGGACGTCGCCGCGGCTGGCGGTTGGAAGACCGAAGAAGTGCTGATGACGTCATACCAGCAGGCCGACGCCGAGACGATCAAGAATGTCGTGCTGCATCCGACGCACCGGATCGTGAGCCGGTAGATACTCACAGCATTACTCACAGCACGGGGCGCAGCAAAGAAAAAGCCCTACAGCAGAAGTCGCTGCAGAGCTTGATCTTCACTCAGTCGGGACGGCGGGATTTGAACCCGCGACCCCCTGAACCCCATTCAGGTGCGCTACCGGGCTGCGCTACGTCCCGTCTTACTGCCGGTCTACTGTCAACTCAGTGCAAATGTAGCCGCGGCACAGCGGTGCGGTACCCCTACGTCCGTCGTGACGCGCCGCACACACCGCACCCTGCATGATTGCGGGCGAGACGCAAAGGCCGAGGCCTCGGCGCCGTGCGTACCAGGGTGCGGCATACGGCGTGCATTGAAGCCGGGCATGCACGCCTCTCGCAGCTCCATTCATATCGCACTGGCGCTCGTCGCCGCGTGTCTGATCACGCCGGCTCGCCACGTCTCCGCGCAAGGTGGCCCGAAAACCACACGGCCCGCCGCGGCGACTCCAGCGACCGACGTCGAGCAGCCGTCACTGCAACCGACCCGCAGCCTGCTCCACCAGCTCGTCGGTCGCTGGCGCTTCGCCACCTGGTTTGCCGGAAACTTCGACGGGCCGCCCGATGCGTCGGGCACGCGCCTCGTGGACACCCTGTACGACGAGCTCCGGCTCCAGTGGACCGAGGCGCTCGACAGCTCCGCGAGCCGCAGCCAAGGGATCATCGGCTTCGACGCGCGCACCGGACGGTTGTACAGTTCGGCGGTCTACAGCGAGGGGACCGGACCTGAGCTGCTCATGGGCACAGTCAGCCCGCGCGAACCACTCGTCTCGTTCGCACCGGTCGTTCCTGCGCCGGACGCCGGCCAGCGCCTGATGGGGTCGTTTACCCTGACGCTGATCGACCCGGACCACTTCACCTGGGTGCCGCTCGATCACGGCTGGCGCACCGTCTTTACACGCGAGCGCTAACACTCACCCCACACAATCGGCCTTGCGCCGCTGCCGCATACCGTCTATCTCTCGCGCCTTCCCCAGCCGGAGATCCGGAATGCGCGCCCACGACGTCTTACCGCTACTCCTTATGACTACCTTCGCGTGCCGGTCGCCCGACACCTCCGCTGCCGCCAAGCAAGCGATCGACGCCGCCAATGCCCAATGGCCCCGGCTCACCAGCACCGGCCACGCCGACTCGATCGCCGAGTTTTACGCCGCCGACGCGGTTCTCATGCCGCCCAATATGGCCACGTTGAAGGGCAAGGATGCGGTCCGCGCGTTCTTCGCGACCATGAAAACGATGGACCCGCGCCCGACTCTCACCCTCCGTGCCGTGACCGTGGTGGGCAGTGGACCCGTCGCCGTTGAAACGGGCCGGTGGCATTGGGCCTTCCCCGCCGGCGCGAAATTGCCGCCCGGCATGGCCGTCGTGGATTCGGGCAAGTACATCGTACGCTGGGCCGAGCAAAGCGGCCGTTGGCTCATGGTGGACGACATCTGGAACAGCGACTCGCCATTGCCGACGGCTCCTCCGCCTCCCCCCGCGCCGGCGCGACGGGGTCGTTAGGGTCACCCGACGCCATGAATAACGTAGGGGCGCAGCATGCTGCGCCCCTACCTCTCATCCTATTGCGTGGCACCAACGCCACACGCGTCGCGCCGCGGCAACACGTCTGACTCAGTAGAACCGAGCTCATCCACCGAAGCGCCGGGCGACGCCGGGTACGGAACGTGCGCTCGCGAGCCGGCACTCGATGCGGACGAAACAGGGAAGACTCGCCTCGCTCGCCGGCGTAGCACTCGTCATCAGTTGTAGCGTCGGACAGCTCTTCGACGCCCCTCCCAGCAAGGTGATTAACGTCACGCCAGCTCGGGTCGTCGATTCGGCGCCGGCCGGCAGCGGCGCGACACGGGCGGCGGCACTGGTCCTCTCGACCGCACGCGGCAACGCGCCGCCGCCGTGGACGGCGCACCGCGCCGCGAATGCTCCATGGCTCACGATCGGCGCCGCACCAAACCCAGCGCCCCCCCCCGACACGCTGCGCCTGACACTCGATCCCACCGGGCTGGCGCGCGGCATCTATCGCGACACGATCGTGATCGTCCCGCAGGACCCGAGCATCGCGCGGCTCCACGTGCCGGTCGAGCTGCAAATCCTGCCCGGGCGTGCGGCGTCACAGATCAGGTTCACCGTGCAGCCGAGCAGCACAACGCAGAACCGCCCGATCACTCCGGCGGTCGAAGTGTCAGTGCTGGATGACGGCGGCAACGTCG
>DATGVC010000164.1:0-7623 GCA_035300745.1 Gemmatimonadales bacterium
AGACCGATCCGCGTCCGCTGTCCATCGTGCAGCACGTAGATGCTTACGTCGAGCCAATTGTGATTTGTCACCTTCAAAGGGATGTCGTTGAGCGGGTCGGATGTTGCGTGGCGACGGCCGGCGCAGGCAACGGACATCGTCACGGCGGCGAGAATCGCGAGCGCGCGCGTCATCCTTCCACGAGCCCCCAGACAAGCGCCGCCGTTCGTTCAGCGGCGCCGCGTCCCTCGGCCACCATCTTCTTTGCGGCTTTTCCGGCGCTCTTGCGCGCAGCCGGATCGTGATGCCACACGAGCCATTGCGAATGGAGTGGGTGCCGCGCATCGGCGGGCAATGCGACGGCCCCTCCCTGATCGAGCAACAGGGCCGCGTCGCGGCTCATCCGCCAATGCGGGCCGAACACCGTCGGCACCCCGAACACCGCCGGTTCGAGCACCGAGTGGAGGCCGGCGCGATGGAAGCCGCCGCCGACGAATGCGGTGTCGCCGAGCGAGTAGAGATCGGCGAGAATGCCGACACGATCCACAACGATCACCGGCCCCGGCTTCGCATGCTCGAGCTGCGACAACCGGACGGGGCGGGGCAGCTTGAGATGGCGCAGGCGCTCGGCGATTCCGGCGAGGTGATCGGGGTTGGGTTCGTGCGGAGCGAGCAGCAGCCGCGCGCTCGGCAGCTGATGCAGCAGATCCGCGAACGCGGGCAACAGCACCGCTTCATCCGACGGCCAGGTCGAGCCCGCCACGATCGTAAACGTGTCCGGTGCGGTGGCCGCGAGCCGCGCCAGCGGTTCGCGCGAGCGGTCCAGGCGTGCGGCGCGCTCCGCCACGCTGTCGTAGCGTGTGTCGCCGGTGACGGCGATGGTCTCGGCGCGCGCGCCCAGTCTCTCGAGGCGCTCGCCGTCCTCCTCACTGATCGTGCCGACGCGGTCGAGCGCGCGATACGCCGGAGCGGCCCACTTCCGTGTCGGCCATCGCAAACGCGAGCTGTCCGGCGCCACGGTCGCGGAAATCAGTCCGAGCTTCACGCCGCGTCGAGCGGCCGCGAGCGTCAGCTCCGGCCAGACGTCGAGCTTGCTGAAGACGAGCGCGGTCGGTTGCAGCGCGTCCAGGACCGCCGATACCTCGGATGGCCGGTCGAGCGGCAAATAATCGGCAACGTCGACCGGCAGGTTCTTCGCGAGGCGCTCGGCCGACGGCGAGAAAAATGTGAACGCCAGCTGCCAGTCGGGATGCTCGGCGCGCAACGTCTCGAGCACTGGCTTCGCCTGCAGTCCTTCGCCTACCGATGGCGCGTGCATCCAGACGAGCGGCCGCTTGGTGTCACGCTGCGCCGCCGCCCATGCTGCAAGACGGGCGGCCAATCCGCGCCGCCCATCGAGCCCCCGCGCCACTTTCTTGTCGAAGCGTGCGACCAGTGGCGCCGCACGCGTGACCACGTGCACGCTCAGCCGGTAGAGAAACGAGGGGCGACTCACTGAGACGCGCGGGTGCGCACGGCGTAGACCGAGTCCAGCAGGTGGCGCATCGGGTCGGGCGTGTAGGGAGCTCCTTGGAGCAAGCCGCCTTCTATATAGAAGGAGGGAGTCGCATGAGCGCCTGACCGGCTGGCCCGCTGGGCGTCAAGCTCGACTTCCTTGCGTGCGCTCCCATCGCTGAGACAGGCGAGCAGCTTGGCGCGGTCCACGCCCGCGCGCTGCGCGATGCGCACCAGCGCCGTGCGGGGTTTGGCGAGCTTGGCCCAGTCATCCTGCTGCTGGTAGAGTGCATCGTGCGTCGGCCAGAAGCGTCCTTGCCGCGCGGCGCACATCGCGACCTCGGCCGCGAGCGCCGCGTTGGGATGGATACTCGTCAGCGGAAGATTGATGAACACCCAGCGCACCTTGCCGGTCTGCACGTATTCACGCTCGACGATGGGAAGCACCGTCACCGAGAACATGCGGCATGCCGGGCACTGGAAGTCGGCCATCTCATAGACGGTGACCGGCGCGCTGCTCGCGCCTTTGGAGCGGGTGGCGAGCGGATCCTCGTTCTGCGCGCTCCCGGTGGTGACGAGCAGCGACGCGGCGAGGAGGACGAGGCGGAAGCGAGGGCTGGTCAGGGGCCCGACTTGGTCCAGATGGCGATGACTCCGCAATCGGAGTCAGCCTTGAGGAACTCGGCGGGCGCTTCGCTGGGACTGCGGTAAATCTCCACGGCGATGATTCCCACGGCAGGAAGATGCGGTGTCGACGACATCGATGCCGGGGCGCCATCGACTACCCAGTCGGCGGCACAAACGCCGTGCGCCGTCCGCGTCATTTGCGCGGTACACACGCCCGAGCGGCAATTCAGCCGCACCCCCGGGACGCCGCGGAGCAGGTCCGCCATGGTGGCCGCGTGGCTTGCCTCGATCTGGTCGCGCGTGATGAAAATGCCGCGGCCGGCGCGGCGCCGCTCCTCGAACTCCTGCATGCGTCGCTGGAAATACCCCGGCCGACCCTCCACCACGACGGGATCGAGGTCGACCCCGAGGGGCTCCAGCTCGAACACGAAGTCGATCAGCTCACCCTCGGACAGGCGCAGGACCCACGATGTCACCCCGTACCCGATGGCGCGAACCTCGAGGATGTACGTGCCCGCGCCGAGGCTGGGTTGGCGGAACCGTCCGGTGCTGTCGGTCGCGGTATGCAGGCGTGTCCCGATCAGGTTAACACTTGCCCCGCTCACGGGGATGCGTGACTGCTGGTTCACGACCTGCCCGGTGATCCCCGCGGCGGGGGTCGCGGTGTGGGCTTGTGCCTGGGCTTGGACCGGGACACCTCGCGACGCGGCAATCCCGAGGCCCAAGGCCGTTACCGGGGGCAGGATGTGGGCGATGCGTGTCATGACCGACCGTTACGCGACCGTTGATAGATGATAGGGCGCCACCGGCCGTATGCAACCCGGAGACAGGGGGTTGACAGGGTTACGCATCGGGCCGTATAACCCCGGGAGACCCCAGGTGGGGTCCAGGGCCTCAGGCCGTCACCTGATTCCCGAGCGCTATGACCGTCACGCTCATCCGATTGCCTCGCCTCGCCTTATTCGAGCGGACTCGTTCCATTGAGTCCGCCCGTTGCGCTTTTTCCTACCACCAGATCCCCAGTTCACGAGAGGATGTCCCTATGCCCCAGAATCGTCGTGGCTTGCTCTTCGCCGCGGTCGTAGCGCTGGCGCTGGCCGTGGCCGGCGCGAGGACGGCTCGGGCGCAAGATGCCGTGGTTCGTGGCACGATCACTTCCGATCGTGGTGAGCCGATCGCCGGCGCCAACGTCGTCATCGACGAGTTGCGCATCGGCGCGGTCACCAATGCGACCGGAGCCTACACGCTGGCGGTTCCGGGCGCGCGCGTGCGCGGCCAACCGGTCGTGGTGCGCGTCCGCGCGATCGGGTTCAAGCCCAACAGCAAGTCGATCACCCTGACGCCGGGCGAGCAGGCGGTAGACCTCGCGCTCGGGTACGACGTCAACCTGCTTGAGGCGATCGTCGTGACCGGCACGCAGGAAGCGACCGAAGCGGTGAAAGTGCCCTTCACGGTGAACCGCGTCGACGCCTCGCAGCTCCCCGTTCCTGCGTCGAACCCGCTCACGCAGCTGCAAGGGAAGGTGCCGGGCGCCAACATCGTGTCGGCGAGCGGCCGTCCCGGTTCGCAGCCGGCGGTGTTGCTGCGCGGTCCCACGTCGATCAACGCGTCGGGCCGCGGCCAGGACCCGCTGTACATCGTCGACGGTGTGATCCTCAACGGCAACCTCTCCGACCTGAATCCCAGCGACATCGAGAACGTGGAGGTCGTGAAGGGCGCCGCCGGCGCCTCGCTGTACGGCGCACGGGCCGGGAACGGCGTCATCAATATCACGACCAAGTCCGCGCGGCGCAGCATGGAAGGCGTGAAGTTCGGCGTGCGCAGCGAAGCCGGCGTGAGCGACATCGAGCGCGACTTCGGCCTGGCGCGCTTCCAGGCGCTCGCGACCGATGAGACCGGTACGCAGTTCTGCGAACGCAACGTCGCATTGCCGTTCTGCGCGCGGACGTTCAACTACGCCATCGAGCAGGCGCGCATCAACAACTCGCCAGGCGATTTTGCGCTTGATCCGAAGGGTTTTCCAGTCGATCCGGGCTCGACGATTTCCGGCTCGCCGCTGCGGCAGCGCTTCCAGGTGCAGGCGTGGCCCGGAACGTCGTACAACGCGGTCAACCAGCTCGTAACGCCGAAGCCATTCATGGAGAACACCCTCGACATGAGCGGTCGGTTCGGCAGCTCGACGCGCTTCTATGCGAGCGCGTCCAACCGGCGTGAAGAAGGCGCGATTCGTTATTTGAATGGCTTCACACGCAATGCATTCCGGATCAACGTCGATCAGGGCATCGGCACGGATTGGAATTTCGCGTTCCGTACGTCCTACACGCGCAGCACGCAGGACGGGCTCAATCAAGAAGAAGGGGGCCAGGCGTTCTTCCGGCTCACCCGCGTGCCCGCCGTCGTCAACATCCTGCAGCGCGACACGCTGGGCCGGCTGTACATCCGGCCCAACCTGCAGGGCGGCGGCTCGCAGAATGAGAACCCGCTCTCCACGTTGTACCAGACGTTCCGTGAAGACGTGACAAACCGCTTCCTCGGCGCCTTCACGGCGACGTATTCCCCCGTGAACTGGTTCAATATGGACGCGAACTTCAGCTACGACCTGCGCCGCTCCACCGCCGCGCAAATCAACGACAAAGGGTTCCGCACCACGGTCGCCAGCGCTGCCAACCTGGGGTCGATCGACCGCTCAGCGACCGGACGCGAAGCGCTCAACGGCAGCATCAACGCGACGTTGAAGCGGGACTTCGGGCCGGATCTCAAGTCGCGCTACACGCTCCGCTATCTGTTCGAGCAGCGCGATTTCAACACCCAGCGCGCGACGGGCAGCCAGTTGTCGGTGCAGGGTGTGACGTCGCTCAACAACACGCTGCAAAGCACGCGGTCGACCACGTCCGACCAGACGCGGATCCGCGAGATCGGGATGCTCGCGGGAACGAACTTCGAGTACAAAGGCCGCTACATTTTCGACGCGCTGGTGCGGCGTGATGGCAGCTCCCTCTTCGGGCCCGCGAGCCGGTGGGCGACGTTCGGCCGCGCGTCCGTCGCGTGGCGCGTCGCGCAGGAGCCGTGGTGGTCCATCCCGCAGGTGACCGAGCTGAAGCTGCACGGCTCCTACGGGACAGCGGGTGGTTCCCCGCGCTTCGACGCGCAGTACGAAACGTTCTCCGTCGGCACCGGCGGGATTCTTTCGCTTGTGACGCTCGGTAACCACAACCTGAAGCCCGAGCTGCACGCGGAAATCGAGATCGGCGGCGATCTTGAGCTGTGGAGCCGCTACGCCTTCAACGTGACGTACGCGCACGCGAGAATCAAGAATCAGATTCTGCCCGTTCCCGTGTCGGCCTCGACCGGCTTCCAGCGGCAGTGGAAGAACGCCGGAACGCTGACGAACAAGACGCTGGAGATGTCCCTCAACATCCCGCTCCTGCAGCGGCGCGATGTCCAGTGGTCGACGCGCGTGATCTACGATCGCAACCGATCGATCGTCACGGCGCTCGACGTCCCGCCGTTCTTCTTCGGGGCGGATCTCCAGGGAACGGGCTCGATCTTCCAGGCGAAGGTCGGTGAGCGGCTCGGCACATTCTACGGCCACCGCTTCATCACCAGTTGCGCGCAGCTGCCGGCGCCGTTCTCGAGCGATTGCGGCGGCCCCAACAGCTCGTTCCAGGTCAACGATGAAGGCTTCCTGGTCTGGGTTGGCGCAGGCAACAATCCGCGCATGGGGATTACGAACAATCTGTGGGAGGCATCGATCTCCAACCCCACGAACAACGCCACGATCACCCCATGGGGAATCAGCGTGTTGAACTGGGGCATGCCGATTCTGCTCCGGAATGACAAGGGACAAGCGCTGAATGTGGCCTTGGGCAACGCTCTCCCCGACTTCCGCTTCGCCGTCACACAGGATGTCCGCTTCAAGAAATTCAGCGTCTATGCGCTCGTGGATGCGTCGGTCGGCCAGAAGATCTGGAACCAGGGCTTCCACTGGGCGCACCTGGACTTCCTGTCGCATGACGTCGATCAGGTCGGGAAGTCGGTCGAGCACGCAAAACCGATCGGCTATTACTGGCGCACGTCACCGGTCGACGGCTTCACCGGGCTCGGCGGCTTCTACGATCAACTCGCGCCGAACAGCGAGACCGTCGAAGACGCCAGCTACGCGAAGCTGCGGGAGTTGCTGTTCTCGTATCACATCGGCCCCATCGGGCACTCGGGCGATTGGGAGATCAGCCTCGTGGGCCGCAACCTGTTCACCATCACAGGATACCGCGGCTTCGATCCCGAGGTCGGACTGTCGGGTGGGACGCAGCTGAACGGCGCAGGTTCGGCGGCCATCAATGCCGTGGATGCCTTTACGTTCCCGAACCTCCGCACCTTCACGATCGGATTGAGCTCGACGTTCTAAGCAGCGGCTCCCCCCCTCCACGCCGGGCCTGTGGCCCGGTGGGGAGGAGGGCGGGCGTGCCCCTTTTCTGTGGAGGAGTAATCGATGTCCAAACTTCGTTTTGTCGCCGCCAGCGTCCTGGCGCTCACCTTCATGGCCTGCAAGGATGCCTTGGTCGTTCAGGATGTGACCGATCCGGATCGCGACCGCGCGCTGGGCCGACCCGCCGACGTGGAAACGTTCATCGGGTCGACCTACGCGCAGGTGCAGAACGCGACCCTGGGGGGATCGAATGACGACCTGCAGACGCAGCTGCAAGTCATGGGAATGGAGAACACCTCGGCCCTCGCCAACTTCGCGATGGGCCCGCGCGGCGCGATTCCGCGCACCCCGATCGAAAACACGCGCAATAGCACCGGCGATGCGGGCAATAATCGCGACTTTGTCGTGCTGCATCGCGCGGCGCGGATGGCCGTGATCGGCATCGCCCGGCTCAAGGTCCTCACGCTGGGCTCGGCGGCGCAAGACGCGCGCGCCCGCTCGTTCGCGCGCTTCGTCCAGGGCGTCGCCTTCGGGAACCTCGCGCTGGCGTATGATTCCGCGGCGATCGTCAGTGAGACTGACGGCCCGCAGGCGATCGTGCCGCTGTCGTCCTACACCGCTGTGATGGCCGCCGCGCTGACGGAGCTGGATTCCGCGATTACGATCGCGCGCGCCAGTCCAACGTCGTTTCCGCTGCCGGCGACCTGGATTGCCGGTCACGATCCACTCAACGCCACGCGGCTCGACACCACCGCATTTTTCCAACTGATTCGGTCGTACAAGGCTCGGTTCCGCGCCAGTGTCGCGCGCACGCCGGCCGACCGTGCCGCGGCGGATTGGGTCTCGATCATCGCCGACGCGAACTCCGGGATCACGGCCGACTTCACCATCGCGAGCAACCCGGCGGCCGGGTGGGATGTCGTTTGGCCTGCCCAGGCGTTCGCGACCGGGTCGGCGAACTGGCACCAGATGTCGCAGTTCTGGATGGGCATGGCCGACAGCTCGGGCGGCTACGACGCCTGGCTCAGTCTCACGCCGTCGGCACGCGCGCCGTTCCTCGTGGTGACGCGTGACCGTCGGTTCCCGCAAGGCTCGAC
>DATGVC010000165.1:0-4305 GCA_035300745.1 Gemmatimonadales bacterium
TTTCGACATGCGGTCGTCTCCTAGGGCCTCGGGGGGGGCGGGGGGGGCGGGGGGGGCGGCGACGGACTCCGCGCCGGCAATTGCATGTGAAGATTGTGCACGAGAAACGTCCAGCGGTCGGTCTGCTCCTCGATGACCTTCGCGGTCGGCTTACCGGCGCCGTGACCGGCCTTCGTCTCGATCCGGATCAGCACCGGCTCGGCGCCGCCCTGCGCAGCCTGCAGCGTCGCGGCGTACTTGAACGAGTGACCGGGCACCACGCGATCATCGTGATCGGCGGTCGTAATGAGCGTGGCGGGATAATGCCTGCCCGGCTTCATGTTGTGAATCGGCGAGTAACGATAAAGGAACGGGAACTGCCCGACGCTGTCGGCCGAGCCATACTCGGTCACCCACGCCCAGCCGATCGTGAACTTGTGAAAGCGCAGCATGTCCATCACACCCACGGCCGGCAGCGCGGCGCCGAACAGCTCCGGCCGCTGATTGAGGACCGCGCCGATCAGCAGCCCGCCGTTCGAGCCCCCGCCGATCGCCAACTTGGGCGGTGCGGTGTAGCGCTCGGCGATCAAGTACTCGGCGGCGGCGATAAAATCGTCGAACACATTTTGCTTGCGGTCCAGCATCCCCGCCTGATGCCACTCTTCCCCGTACTCCGAGCCACCGCGCAGCACCGCCTGGGCGTACACGCCGCCCATCTCGAGCCAGGCCAGCACGCCAATCGAGAAGCCGGGCGTCATGTTGACGTTGAACCCACCGTAGCCGTACAGGTAGGTCGCGTTCGAGCCGTCCTGCTTCAGGCCCTTCTGGTAGGTCAGGAACAGCGGAAGGCGCGTGCCGTCCTTGCTGTGGTAGAACACCTGCACCGTTTCATACTTCGAGGGATCGAACGAAGTCTCCGGCGCCTTGAACACGCTCGACGTGCCGGTGAGGAAGTCGTGCCGGAAGATCGTCGTGGGATACAGGAACGAGGTGAAGGCGTAGAACATCTCGCTGTCGCGCGGCTCGCCGGTGACCTGCACGATCGAGCCTAGCGTCGGGAGCGGGACGGTGCCGGCCGGCCTGCCGTCGAGCGCGAACAGACGCAGCTGGGAATACGCGTCGTGGAGATAGCGAATGACGAAGCTGTTGTGGACGATCTGCGACCCTTCGATCACGTCGGGCGCCTGTGGCACAACTCCTTTCCAGCTCGGTTGCTCGGGGTGCCGAATGTCCACCGCCACGATGCGTCCGCGCGGCGCGCCGTTATCCGTCTGGAAGTAGAAATCGGGCCCCGTGTTCCCTACGAACCCGTACGAGGCGTCGAAGTCATCCAGCAACCGCACGACCGGCGCGTCGAGCCGCGGATGTTGCGGGTCACCAAGGTCCTGGTAGTAAGTGCGGTTGCGCCGGTCGGTGCCGAGCCAGACCGTGTAGACGGCATAGCGCCCGTCGGCGCTCACCTCGACACCAAATCCCCAGTCGGGATGATCCGGCCGCTCGTAGATCAGCCGGTCGGCGGCCTGGTCGGTGCCCAGCTTGTGGTAATAGACCTTCTGATTGTGGTTGACCTCGAGCAACGGGTCCGCGCCGGGCGCGGGCTCCGGATAGCGACTGTAGAAAAAGCCGGCAGCGTCATGCGTCCAGGCGGCACCGGAGAACTTGATCCACTTGAGGTGATCGGCGCGGTCCTGACGCGTCGTCACGTCGCGCACGCGGAATTCCTGCCAGTCCGAGCCGCTGCCCGATGTCCCATACACCATCGTCCGCCCATCTTCTGCGAACGCGAGGATCGAGAGCGCGACGGTTCCGTCGGACGACAGCGTATTGGGATCGAGTAGGACCTCCGGCTCGGCCGTCAGCGAGCTTTGCGTGTAGAGCACCGACTGGTTCTGCAACCCTGAGTTCTTGAAGAAGAAGTAGCGACCGCCCTTTTTGAAGGGCGCGCCGTATTTGGGATAGTCCCACAGCTCGGTCAGTCGCCTGTGGATCCGTTCACGCTCGGGAATCTGCTCCAGATAGGCGAAGGTGACCCGATTTTCCGCCTCGACCCAGCTGCGCGTCTCCGGCGAGTCCACATCCTCGAGCCACCGATAGGGGTCGGCGACTTTGGTGCCGTGGTGGTCATCGACCACGTCGCCCTTGCGGGTCGGGGGATACGTGAAGGACTGCGCGTCGAGCGTCGAGGTCATCAGCAAAGCCACGAGAGGAAGAGTTTTGATAGTGTGCATGACGCGTAAACGTGCCGCGTGTCGCGGTTTTGGGGTAGGGGGTCGGAGCCCAGCTGCGCTATTTCGTGCGACGTGCCGACGTTCAACGTGGGACTCGATGCCGCTCGCAGCATCCTCAAGGAACGCTTCGGCCACGCGCGGTTCCGCGTGCATCAGCTCAAG
Organism: Gemmatimonadales bacterium; assembly: GCA_035300745.1. GTDB lineage: Bacteria > Gemmatimonadota > Gemmatimonadetes > Gemmatimonadales > GWC2-71-9 > 20CM-2-65-7. Next base: position 2,370 of record DATGVC010000165.1, read on the forward strand.
GTGCTGGGCCCGCTGCTCGCGGGTCGGAACGTTCTGGCCGTGCTACCCACCGGCGCCGGCAAATCGTTGTGCTACCAAGTACCGGCGCTGCTCGACGACGGACTGACGCTCGTCGTCTCACCCCTCATCTCGCTGATGCAGGATCAGGTCGCCGCTCTGCAGCGGCGCGGGATCGCGGCGGCATACGTGAACAGCCAGCTCGACCAGGGCCAGCGACGCGTCGTGTTGGAGGCCGCGACCGGGGGGCGACTGGCACTCCTTTACTGCGCGCCAGAGCGATTGGCATCGCTGACCCGACGCCTGTCGGCCGCTGGTACGCGCGTCGCCCTGCTGGCGATCGACGAGGCGCACTGCATCACGGAGTGGGGCAATGAATTCCGTCCGGTCTATCGCCGGCTCGGCGTGTTCCGCTCGGCTCTAGGCCGTCCACCGACCATCGCCCTGACGGGAAGCGCGACCCCAGCCGCCCGCGACGACATCCTCCGTGTGCTTCGCATGCCCGACGCCGACGTCGTCGTCACCTCATTCGATCGACCGAACCTCGCCTTCGGGGTGCAGCGGGTGCGCGATGATCGCGAGCGCTTCGCCATCATGCGGCAGCGTGTGCGCGACGCGGCGGAGGGGGCGTCGCTGATCTACACGCCCACACGGCGGCTGACGGAGCTGGTCACGCGAGCGCTGCTGCGAACCAGCGTGCGCGCCGCACCCTACCACGCCGGCCTGACCGCGAGCACCCGCAGGCGGGTGTTGCGGGCGTTTCTCGCCGATCGGGTACGCGTGATCGTTGCGACGAGCGCCTTTGGGATGGGGATCGACAAGCCCGACGTCCGGCGCGTGCTGCATTGGGGGCCGCCACACACGCTCGAGGCGTACTACCAAGAGGCTGGACGAGCGGGGCGGGACGGACACCCGTCCGAATGTGTGGTGCTGTGGCGGCGCGAGGACCTCGCGTGGGGGAATACCGCGCCGGCCATGCGACGGTATGTCGAGGCTCGGCACGATTGGCGACGGCTGCTGCTGGAGTACTTCGGAGAGAAAGTGTCCTGATATATTTCGGGATGCACGATTCGCTCTACTTCTCCGACCACCATCTCCAGGTGCGCGAGATGGTGCGAGACTTTGCCCGCAACGTCGTTAAACCCACCGCCCGCCAATACGATCTCGACAGCCGCTTCCCCTGGGACAACGTCAAACGAATGGCCGAGCTCGGGCTGTTCGGCATTCCGTGGCCGGAGGAGCTGGGTGGCTCGGGGATGGACTATCTATCGTATATCACGGTCATCCACGAGCTCGCGAAGGTCGATGCGAGTCACGCGATCACGGTCAGCGCCCACACCACCCTCGGCACCTCGCCGATCATGGATTTCGGCACCGATGAGCAGAAGCGCCGCTTCGTGCCGTTCCTCGCGACGGGCAAGGTCCTTGGCGGGTTTGGCCTGACCGAGCCGGGAGCCGGATCCGATGCAGGCGGCACCAAGACCACCGCGGTCGACCGCGGCGACCACTACGTCTTGAACGGCTCGAAGATCTTCATCACGCACGCGGGCGTCGGCGAGATCTTCTGCATTACGGCGCGCACCGACCCGAACGCAAAGCGCACGCACGGGATCACGGCCTTTATCGTCTCGAAGGACACCTGCGACCTGGACGAAACCAGGCGCGTCGGCATCGGACATTCATCTGATTTGGCTAAGTGCCGCGGCGTCCTATCGGGGAAGAAAGAAGACAAGTTGGGCTGGAGAGCCTCCGACACGCGCGAGCTGATCTTTCAGGATGCCATCGTGCCGAAGGAGAACGTGCTTGGACCCGTGAACAACGGATTCCGGCAGTTCCTGCACACGCTCGACGGAGGCCGCATCGGTATCGCCGCCCTGTCCCTCGGATTGGCTGAGGGCGCGTTGGAGGAGTGCCTGACCTATACGTCCACCCGAAAGCA
>DATGVC010000166.1:0-3676 GCA_035300745.1 Gemmatimonadales bacterium
CTCTTTTTCGTCGTCGGTCAGAACTGCGTACGACGCGGCGAGCGGCTCGAGCACGAGGTCGGCCACGCGGTAGCCGGCGCGCTGCACGCTCTTGCGAAGATTCTGCGCCGCCGTGGACTGCACCGTCACGAGATACATCTCGACTTCGAGCCGCGTGCCCGTCATGCCGATCGGATCCGAGATGCCGTGCTGCTGATCGACGACGTATTCCTGCGGGATGTCGTGCAGCAGCTCGTGATCGCGTCCCAGCGACACCGCGCGCGCGACCTCATTCACCCGCGCTACATCCTGTGGGCTGATTTCCTCGCCACTCACCGCGACCACGCCGGTCGAACCGCGCGCCGACACGTGCTCGCCCGCGATGCCGCACGTCACGTCCGTGACGCGCGCACCCGCCATCCGCTCGGCGTCCTTCAGCGCGGCGGCGACGGAGCGGGTCGTCTCATCGATGTCGCGCACCATGCCCCGGCGCACACCGCTGTTCTTCGCGAGACCGACGCCGAGAATTTTCGCGAGCGGCGCGCGCGGCAGATCGCCCGCCAGCTCCGCGATCACGGCGCAGGTCTTGGTGCTCCCGAGGTCGAGTCCGGCGACGAGGCGGCGATCGGCCATCAGACGCTCCGTGCGCCCTTGCGACGCACGACGACCTGTCCCGCAAAGCGGGCGTCGAGCTCAGCATAGGGGCGCGCTTTCGCAGCCAGATCTCTCGCCACCAGGACCACCGCCTCGATCACCTCCGGCCCCGCATCGCGATTCAACAGCACGCGATGAGCGCCAAGCTCGAGAAGCACGTCGCCGCGCTGCGCTTCCATCCGCCGCGCGGCATCGATCGTCTGAAACAGCGCGGGATCGACCGCCTGCACCCGCGCTAACAACCCTACCACACCGGAGTCGCCGGCGCTCGACCGCACGATCGGCAGGTCGAGGCCGGCCAAATCGAACGGCAACGCTCGCCCATCGGCATCGACCGGTTCGAGCGCGCCACGCCCGCTCATCACGAGCGCCACGGGCTCGATCTCGCGCACGATCACCTGCAACGAGCCGGGCGGACGGCGGTTGACCGAAGCATCGGCAACACCATCCAGTCCGCGCAAGCGCTCGGCGAGCACGTTCGTGTCGTCGAACACGCTCGCACGCTCGGGCAACCGCAACGCCGCCAATACCCGATCGGCATCGAGATAGCGGATGCCGACGATTTCGACCTGCCGCACGCGGAAAAACCGCAGCCGGCGGAGTCCGAGCGGCGCCGTCATCCAGAGCATCATGACCAGCATCGCCGCGCCCGCCCACGCCAGCACACGCCACGACGCGCGCGGCAGCCGCAGCGCGCGGAACTTCCATCTCATGCGACTGCTCCCTGCTCCCTGCTCCCTGCTCCCAGTATTCCCAGCAGCTCGGGTCCGACCTTCGTGATGTCGCCGGCGCCGAGCGTGAACACCACGTCTCCCGCACGCACGGCGCGCGCGACGTGGGTCGTCAGCCCGGAACGATCGCGCACCCCCACCGTCGCTGCACCCGCCCGGGTCGCGCCGCGCACGACCAGGTGATGCGTCACGCCCGCCTGCGGCTGCTCGCGCGCCGCATAGATCGGCGCGACGACGACGACGTCCGCTGCCGCCAGCGCTTTGCCCAACGCTTCGCCGTGCAATGCCGTCCGCGAGAACAGATGCGGCTGAAACACGGCGATCAGTCGCTGGCCCGGAAACGCCTGCCGCGCCGCCGCCAACGTCGCCGCGACCTCGGTCGGGTGATGCGCGTAATCGTCCACCACCGTCACGCCACCTGCTGCACCCAAACGCTCGAAGCGCCGGCCGACGCCGTGAAACTGCGACAGCGCACGCGCGCCGGCCTGGACATCCGCGCCCAGCGCTTGCAGCACGGCGAGCGCTGCCGCCGCGTTGCGCACGTTATGCAGTCCCGGCACGATCAGCTGCAGCTCGATGCTGTCACCGCCCGGCAGCGAAATCGTGGCACGCGAGCCGCCCGGCTCGAGCCGCACCGCGCGAATGCGCACGTCCGCCGTCGCACCATGACCTACGCGCCAGACCGGCGCCTTCACGTGCAACGCGACGCGGTCCGCGCCCGCATCGTCGGCGCCGATGATCACGCGTCCCGCGCGACCCGCGAAATCGGCAAACGCTTCCTCGAGGGCTTCCATGCTGCCGTAGCACTCGAGATGATCCGCTTCCACGTTGTTCACGACCGCGACCGTCGGCCTCAGCGACAGGAAGGCCTTGTCGTACTCGTCGGCCTCGACGACGAACAGGTCGTCGCCGCCGATCCGGGCGTTGCCGCCCCACGCAGCGACACGGCCGCCGGCGAGTCCCGTGGGATTTCGCCCGGCGGCCGTGAGCGCCTCTGTCACCATGACGGTGGTGGTCGTCTTTCCATGAGTGCCTGCGACCGCCACGACGCCCTCGCTCCCGCCGGCGACCAGCTCTCCCAGCGCATCGGCGCGACGCACAACCGGCAGACCCAAGGCGCGGGCCCGCTCCAACTCCGGGTGCTCCCGCGGGACCGCGGCCGTAACTACAACGGCCCGAGCCCCTTCCACGTGGCTCGGATCGTGGCCCCTCCAAACGGGCACTCCCAAAGCGGTCAGGTCATCGGCACCTGTCCCGGAAGTATCGGAATCACAACCAGTTATGGCGACTCCCCGGTGCCTGGCAATGAGAGCCAGGGCGCTCATCCCCGCCCCGGCAATGCCCATGAGGTGGATGGGTCGGGGATCCCCGGTTCGAAACAAGGTCATCTGTGGGCAGCTAATATACGAAATCTACGCAACTTGCGAAAGCTCTAAAACCTTTTCGACGATGCTTCGGGCGGCGTTCGGGTGACCCCTGCCGCGGGCGCTCCGGGCGAGGGCGTCGAGCTGTTTGTCGTCGTGGACCAGGGGAACGACGGTTTTCGAGAACGCGTCGGGGGTGAACTCCCGTTCGAGGAGCAACACGCTCGCGCCAGCGTTCGCCAGCGCTCGCGCGTTGAAGGTCTGGTGATCTGCGGCGGCGGTTGGCAGCGGCACCAGTACGCTGGGCTTCCCCCAGGCGCACAGCTCCGACACGGTCATCGCGCCCGCCCGCGCGACGACGAGATCCGCGGCGGCGTAGGCGGACGCGATGGGATCGAAAAACCCCTGCACCACCACTCGGCCCGGCAGAGCGAGCGGCGTGTAGCGATGCACGTGCATCGCGCCTGTTCCCCAGAGGAGATTCACGTCGCCTAGCAATCCGCGCTGCAGCACGCGCGCGATCGTCTCATTCAATGCGCGCGCGCCCTGACTGCCGCCGAAGACGAGCACCGTGCGCCGCGCTGCGGGCAAGCCGAATTCAGCGCGCGCCGCGCTTGCATTCACCGGGCCGGGTGGGGTGATCGGATTTCCAAATACGAAGACCTGCGTTTGCTTCCCCGGTGACAGGCGGAGACGCGCTTCCGGGAATCCGAGGTGGACCTGTCGCGCGCCGCGCGCGAGCAGTCGCGTGGTGAGTCCGGGAAACGCGTTCTGTTCCTGGAGCGCCGTCGGGATGCGGGCGCGCTGCGCGCGCCACACGACCGGCCCCGCCGCGTAACCGCCGGTGCCGATGACGATCGCGGGCCGCTCCTCGTGCAGCACGCGTCCCGCGGCCCGCCACGCGCGCACGGCGATCAGCGGCCAGCGCGCGTTGCGCCACCACGCGTT
>DATGVC010000167.1:0-2703 GCA_035300745.1 Gemmatimonadales bacterium
GACCTTGTACCCTTTGCCAACCTCCCCGATGAGGTTTGCCGCGGGGACCTCGCAGCGATCGAGGATCAACTCGACGGTCGACGACGCGCGAATGCCCAGCTTGTCTTCTTTCTTGCCGACGCTGAATCCCTTGAAGCCCCGCTCCACCGCGAACGCCGTTATCCCCTTGTATCCTCTACTCATGTCTACGGTCGCAAACACCAGAAAGAGATGAGCCTCGGCGCCGTTCGTGATCCAGAGCTTGCGGCCGTCGAGCATCCACGTGTCACCCCGCTTGGTCGCTTTGGTCTGGAGTCCGAATGCGTCGGATCCCGATCCCGCTTCGGAGAGGGCGTAGGCGCCGACGACCTGGGTGGCGAGGAGCGGCAGGTAGCGCTGCTTGATGTCGTCCGACGCCCACTTGAGCAGGAGCGCGTTGACGAGAGTGTTCTGGACGTCGACGAAGATCGCGGCCGAGGCGTCCACGGCCGACAGCTCCTCCACGGCGAGCACCGTCATGAACAGGCTGCCGCCGGCGCCGCCGTGCGCCTCGGGGATCTCGATCCCCATGAGGCCGAGCTCGAAGAATTTGGGGATGAGGGTGGGATCGAGCTGCGCGGCCTGCTCCATCGCGTGCACGCGCGGGCGAACCTCGCTCTCGGCGAAGTCCCGCACCGCGCCCTGAAACATCCGTTCTTCTTCGGAGAGCGTGGTAAGCGGGTTCACGCCTTCTTGTCGGACGGGCCCAGCGCCAGCATCTCCCGAATGCCACCAAGCGAGCCGAGCACTCCGGTGGCCTCGTACGGCATGTAGACAACCTTGTTGTTCTGGCCAGAGACCATCTCTTTGAGCGTTTCGATATAACGGATTGCGATCAGATACTGCGCAGGGTCGCCGCCCGTGCCCTTGATCGCCGCCGTGATGCGCTCGATGGCCTGCGCCTCGGCCTCGGCCACCTTGAGCCGCGCCGCCGCTTCCGCCTCGGCGTGCAGGATCTTCGCCTGCTTGTCGCCTTCGGCGGTGTTGATCTCCGATTGCCGGATGCCTTCCGCCGAGAGGATGCGTGATTGGCGCTCGGCATCGGCGGTGATGATGGTCGCGCGCCGCTCGCGCTCGGCGCGCATCTGTTTTTCCATGGCGTCGCGGATGTCGCGCGGCGGATTGATGTCCTTGAGCTCCACGCGACTGACCTTGGAGCCCCACTTGTGCGTCGCTTCGTCCAGAATCGCCCGCAGCTTCGCGTTGATCGTGTCGCGCGACGACAGAATGTGGTCGAGCTCCATCTCGCCGATGACGTTGCGGAGCGTCGTCTGCGTCAGCTTCTCGATCGCGTCGGGAAGATTGGCGATCTCGTACGTCGCCCGCACCGGGTCGGTGATCTGCGAGTAAATCAGCGCGTCGATCTCGACGACGACGTTGTCCTTGGTGATCACGTTCTGGCGCGGGAAGACGTAGACGGTTTCCCGCAGATCGATGCGTTCGGTGCGGAAGCGCCGCGAGTAGCTGTCGCCCGCGGGCGTGATGATTGTCTGGTGCCAGTCCACCGCGCGGGGCCGGTCGATCACGGGCAGCACGAAATTGATCCCCGAGCCAAGCGTCTTGTGATACTTGCCCAGGCGCTCGATGATCATCGTCTGCGCCTGCTGGACCACGCGGATGCTCTTCGAGATCAGGACGACGGCGAAGAACACGATGCCGCCGACCAGTATCGTACCTGGACCCATCTAGAGCTCCTTCTCGACCATGAGGGTCGTGCCGTCCACCTGAATGATCGTGACCTGGGTGCCGGGCTCGATGACTGTGGCGTCCGACGACGCGCCGCGCCAGTCCTCGCCGTCTACCTTGACCCGGCCGGTCGATCCCGGCCCGATGCGCTCGGTCACGATGCCGGTCTTGCCGAGCAGCGCATCGACGCCGGTGCGCAGCTCCGACCCGGGGCCGAGCTGGAAGTAGTGCATGAGGCGGGGACGCAACCCCGCCATGCTGGCGATGCTGGAGACGGCGAACGCGATGCCCTGCGCGACGAACCCGAGTCCCGGGATCAACCCCACAATCCCTGCTACGGCGGCCCCCACCGCCAGGCAGGCGAGCCAGAACCCCGCCGTGAACATCTCCCCAACGAAAAGGCCGATCGCCAGCAGAAACCAAATCAACCAATCTTTCATATGGTTTAAGCTGCAACCCTTGTAGGCGTTTCGCTATCCAACTAGTGCCAACTCCTTGTGGAGCCGCTATGATCGCTCGCTCGCTGCTGCTCGTTTCCGTCGTTGCATTGTGGTCCTCCCCCGTTCCGGTTGCTGCACAAACCTCACGTCATGTCCTCAAAGGCGACTCCGTCGCCGTCTACAACCTCGTCGGCGAGCTGCGGGTCGAGCCGGGCTCGGGTAGCGACGTTGTCGTCGAGATCCAGCGCAGCGGTGCCGAGGCCGCGAAGCTCGACGTACAGTCGGGTCCGCTGCGCGGCCGCGAGACGCTGCGGATCATCTACCCCGACCACGTCATCGTGATGCCCGAGTGGGGGCGCGGCTGGAACACGACGCTGCGCGTCCGCGACGACGGGACGTTCGGCGAGGAGCATGGAAGACACGACCGCGGTGGCTGGTTCCGCGAAGGCCATGAGGTGCGAATCACGGGGCGCGGCCGCGATGGACTCGAGGCGTACGCCGATCTGCGGGTGAGCGTCCCGGCGGGGAAGAACATCGCGGTGTACCTCGGCGTCGGGAA
>DATGVC010000168.1:0-9072 GCA_035300745.1 Gemmatimonadales bacterium
CACCTGATCGTAGCTCACGTAGGTCCCCAGCCCCTTATCGGCCGAGACCTTCGTCAGCGCCGCCGTCAGCGTCGTCTTGCCGTGGTCCACGTGGCCGATCGTGCCGACGTTCACATGCGGTTTGGTGCGTTCGAATTTTGCTTTAGCCATTGCTCTGTGATTCCTTGGTGAGTGTTCGCTTCAATAACACATCGTCGTTCCCAGAGCTCGCGACCGGGATTGAACCGGTGACCTCGTCCTTACCAAGGACGCGCTCTACCGACTGAGCTACGCGAGCGTTCTTGGTACAGAGCGGGCGACGGGGCTCGAACCCGCGACCCTCAGCTTGGAAGGCTGATGCTCTACCAACTGAGCTACGCCCGCGCGCTACAAAGTGGTGGGGGAAGGATTCGAACCTTCGTAGCGCTAAGCGCGGCAGATTTACAGTCTGCTCCCTTTGGCCGCTCGGGCACCCCACCGCGCCCTCGCCCTCGAAACTTCCCCTGACAACAGACCCCGCGTTTCGCTGCGCGCGGGGTTTGTTGGTTCCTCAGACTCGGGTTTGAGCTGACGAAGGGACTCGAACCCTTAACCTGCTGATTACAAATCAGCTGCTCTGCCAGTTGAGCTACGTCAGCTGGTAAAGGCTGAATCCGACAGACTCGTATCTTAGACGGACGGTGCGACTATGGCAAGGGTAGGACTTCGAACGACTTAGGCCTCGTCAGCGGAGTCGCCACTTGGTGCCCTGGGCTGTGTCTTCGATCTCGATTCCCTTGGCGGCAAGCTCGGCCCGGACCGCGTCGGCGGCCTTGAAATCCTTGGACTTACGGGCCCCGGCCCGCGCGGCCATGCGCTCCTCGACCCAGTTCGCGAGCGCCGGGTCCGCGGCACGCGCGGTCGGCAAGACGTCCAGGACGTTGGCCACGCGCTCGAACGCCGCGAGCGCGCGCGCCGTTCCGGCCGCAGCGACCGGCTTGTCGAGCTCCCGATTGGCGGCGCGGACGAAGTCGAACAGCGCGGCAACGGCCCGCGGCGCGTTGAGATCGTCGTTCAATGCGGTTGCGACATCCCCTTCCAGTTTCTGGGCGAGCTTGTCGAGCTCTGCTCCCGGCTCCCTGCTCCCCGCTCCCCGCAATCGTTGGTGGAACTCGCCGAGCCGCCGCACTCCTTCCTTCCCGGCTTCGAGCGCTTCGTCCGTAAAATCCACCGGTTGGCGATAGTGTGTTTGAAAGAACAGCAATCGCACGGCCGCCGCGTCGACGCCTTGCTCGCGCAGATCGCGCGCGGTGAGAAAGTTTCCGTGCCGCTTCGACATCTTGGTGCCGCGCACGTTGAGGAATTCACCGTGCACCCAATGGCGTGCGAACGGCTGGCCCGTCGCTCCTTCGGACTGCGCGATTTCATTTTCGTGATGCGGAAAAATCAAATCGATCCCCCCAGCGTGGATGTCGAGTGTCTGCACGCCGAAATGTTTGCCGATCTCGTCGAGCGACATCGCCGAACACTCCAGGTGCCATCCAGGCCGGCCGCGGCCGAATGGCGCATCCCATGCCGCGCCGACGGCCTCGTCTGCGGCGTCGGCTTTCTTCCATAATGCGAAATCGCTCGGGTCGCCCTTCGCGTACTCGTCGCTCGCCACCCGCGCGCCGACTTTGATCTCGCGTTTGTCGAGCTGTGACAGGCGGCCGTAGGTGGGAAACTTCGCGATCGCGAAGTAGACGGCGCCGTCCTCACCGTTGTATGCCACGCCTCGCTCGAGCAGCCGCGCGACCAGGGCGATCATCTGCGGCATATACGCGGTCGCGGCGGGATACCCGTGCGCCGGCTTGATCCGCAGATAATCGCGATCTTCGAAGAACGCCTGCGTGAACGGCGCAGTGTGCTCGGCGAGGCGCTTGCCGGCCTGACGCGCGGCCTTGATCGTCCGATCGTCCACGTCAGTGAGGTTCATGATCTGAAAGACGTCGTAGCCGGAGTGCTCCAGCCAACGGCGCAGCAAGTCTTCGAACAGAAACGTGCGGAAATTGCCAATGTGCGCGTAGTTCCACACCGTCGGACCGCACGTGTAGAGCGTGACACGCGGCGGCGCGAGCGGCTGCAGCGGCTCGACTCGACGGGTGAGCGTATTGAAGAGGGACACCTGGGGGAGTGCAGGCATTGCGGCGAAACGTACTAAGGAAAGACTGTAGGAGTCAGGTCAGGCTGGGATGAGGATTAGGGCGCACACGCGATGGCGCACGGCGGGCACATGAACCAGGGCGTCGATGAATCGGAGTGTGCATGTGTCGCCGACGCGCCATCGCGTGAAGCGCCCGTCACCCTCATCCCAACCTGACCTGACTCGTGCAGACTTTGCTCAATGCGCGTCGTGGGTTTCCAGCACGATCTCCTCGAGGGATTTCACGCGCACGCGCGAGGCCCGTACGGGCAAGCGGTGGGCCCGGCATAACGCCAGCGCCGCTTCCACCGTCCGTCCCGTCAAGGGCGCCTCCAACCCCGCCGCGGTGATCCGGAATCCTGGAGGCGGCTCGGCGGGGGGACCATCCAGAATGACCTCGAGGATGCGCTCGCCGAGCAGTGTCGCCAGCGGGCCGGCGCGCACGATGCGTCCGTCGCGCATGACGAGAACGCGAGCCGCCAGCCGCTCCAGGGCGGCCGGATCGCGCGCAGTGATCAGCACGGCGACACCCTCTGCCGCGAGCCGAGCGATCCGGCCGCGCAGATCGCGGCGCGCGAAGGCGTCGAGTCCAGATAACGTCTCATCGAGCAGGAGCACTCGGCGTCCGCCCATTGCGGCCTGCGCGAAGCTGAGACGGTGCAGATCCGCCCGTCCCAATCCCTCCACGCGTAGCGCCGCCGCCGCCGTCAACCCGGCGATCTCGAGGGCTTCGAGGACCAACCCGCGGGGCGCACGCTCGTTACTCGCCGCGCAATGCAGCCGCGCGTAGTACATCAACACTTCCTGGACGGTCAGCGCGTGCGGAAATGCCGGGTTGTCGCTCGCGTATCCGACGAGCTGTCGCGCCGCGGGATTCGTGACCCGCATTCCCCAGACGCGCACCTCGCCGGTCCTGGGCCTCGACGCGCCCGCCGTCACACGCAGCAGCATCGTCTTCCCAGCCCTCGCTGGCCCGACCAACCCCGCGATCTCGCCAGGCAGGAGCGCGAGCGAGGCTGGGCCGAGCCCGCGGCCCGTGACGTCGCTGAGGGTGAGGGCGTAGTCGGTCATCTGTGGCGTCGCGCGATGAATGCAGCGGCGACCAAAATCCCGAGACCATTCCAAGCCCCCGCGTGGAGGACGGCGCCCAGGTCGCCGGTCGCGATGTCGCGGTAGTGCCGGAGCGCCGGCCCAAGCTCCATCGCGCTTGCCACAGCCAGTCGCAGCACGCCTGGGCGGGCGAGATCGACCAGGCGCTCAGGCGCGACCGTGCCCGCGACCGCCATAAACATGAAGAGAACCAGCGCCGCGCTGCTTCCGAGCGGGAGCACGACGGCCATCGCGCAGCTGCCGACCGCGGCGGCCGCGATGATGCCCACCAGCGCGACGCCGGTGTGCCAACCAAGCGCTACCGTGCACGCGATCGTGAGCACCGACGCGGGGAGGACGATGGCCAGCCAGCGTCCCGTCGCGACAGCCAGCGGCGTCGTGGGATGGGTGAGGGCGGTTGGTAGAGCAGCGCGGTCCCCTTCATTTCCCACGATCGCTGCCGCGCCGAGGATCGCTCCGAGCGCGCCAGCCTGTAAAGTGACGGTGAGCGCGTCCAACGCATGCACGCTCAGCCAGACGAGTGTTGTGCCTAGGGCCACCAGCGAAATGCCGAGCCGAGTCCGAGTGAGTCGCGGAGAGACGAGCAGGAATTCGGCGTGCACGCAGCGCAGGAATCGCATGACGCACGATAGGAAAGGAAGTAGCGGCGTGTGGTACCGATTCCTCGCCGCTGATATCAAATCGTCGCGCGCGCTCCGATGATCGCGTCGACCAGCACGTCCGAATCGAACCGCACCGGATCAGTGGCGGGCAGACCAGTCTCCTCCGCGGCCTTGGCGACCGCTTCGCGCGCCGCGGTCTCATCCATGTCATAGGTGTTAAGACAGATCCCGATCACCTTCGTCGGATGCACCGGCTGCGCCGCGCTCTCGTAGATGTCGATCAGCTCGACGTACGACGGAATCTTCACCCACGGCTCGCGGCCGTGATAATCGCCGATGTAATCGCGCGTCACCTGATGGCAGAGAATCAACGCATCGGGACAGGAGCCGTGCAGCAGGCCAAGCGTGACGCCAGAGTACCCGGGGTGAATCAGGCTGCCCTGCCCCTCCACCAGCACGATGTCGTTGTCCTTCGCGCCCTGGAGTACGAGTTGCTCGGCGGCGCCCGCGACGAAGTCGGCCACGACCGCGTCCACTGCGATGCCCCATCCCTCGATGAAGATGCCAGTCTGCCCTGTCGCCACGAAGCCGGTCCGGTGCCCGCGTTTGACGAGCGCGTCACGCAGCTGCAGCTGCGCGGTCATCTTCCCGACGTTGCAGTCGGATCCCACGGCGAGCACGACGAGCGCATCGACTTCCGCGGCGCGGCCGTCGGCGATCGGCAGATTTGGCGGTGGCCGGCGCGCGTCGAGAATGCGAACGCCGTGAGCTTTCGCGAGCGGGCCCAATTCCGGATCGTCGCCGATGAAGGTGTGCAGCCCGCTCCAAATCTCGAGCTTGCGGTCGATCGCAGTGCGAAGCCACGCCTTCCACTCGTCGGGGAGGCGTCCGCCCAGGGGGGCGATGCCAATCAGGACCGCGGTCGCGCCCTTCCCCTGCGCGATGCCACGCTCAAAGTCGCCGACGACGGGAATCTTGCCGCCGAATCCGAGCACATCCTGCGCGGTCTTCCCGACCTGCTTGCGATCGAGAACCGCTACGATGCGGTCGGGGAAGTAGCGAATGCAGGAGTTGGCGGTCTTGGAGGTGAGTGGACCGAATTCACCATCCGCGATAATCAGAAAGCGGTGCTGCGGGGTCGTCATTTGGCCGAACCGGCGACTTGCCGGCGCTCAACCCCTGTCCACGACTCGGTGGGACGGAGCACGGCAGTCTTGAAGCGACCGGTCTCCCCGTAGATCTCACCATGGAGGATGTGCCGGATCAGCACCATCGACACGCACAACAACGGCACCGCCACGATCAACCCGATCGCACCCAGCAGCGTGCCCATGATCAGCACGCTCGCGATCGTCAGCACCGGAGGCAGATCGACTTTCCGCTGCATGATGCGGGGCACCACGACGTTGGCCTCGAACACGTGCACGAGCACACCGAGCAGAAGCACGAGCAGCACTTTGAGCCAGTCGCCGGAAGCGACGACGAACAACGCGGGCAGCAACGTCGAAACGAGGGTGCCGAAGAAAGGAACGATCGCTACCAACCCCGTGAAAATGCCGAACGCCAGCCAGTACGGTACACCGAGGATCCAGAGCCCCAGCGCGGTCAACAGCGCCAGCACCGACATCGCGATGAGCTGGCCGACGACCCACGCCCGCAGCGTTTGGGCGGTGTCGTCAAAAATATTGTTCGCGATTTCCCGGTGGCGCGGCGTGAACAGCGAGATCAGCCCGTCGCGATACAGCGTCGGCTGACGGGCGAGATAGAGCGCCATGACGACGACGCTCGCACCCTCGATGAACAGCACGCCGCCGCCGCGGACGTAGCCGAGCACCGAGCCGCGCAGAAATCCCACGGCGTCGGTGACCAGGCCCGACACGACGCCCGACGACGGATTCGCCAGCTCGGTCTGGTCGAGCACGGGGTATTGGCTGGCCCAGCGCGCGAGCACGCTCTGAATGTTGGTGAGTGTCTGCGGCAGCCCGCCGATCAATGCGCGCGTTTGCTCGACCACAGGGGGGGCTAGCAGCGCGGCCACGCTTGCGACCGCCGCAAGGCTGGCCGACACCGCGACGGTCAGTCCCACCCAGCGGCGTAGCCGGAATCGATGCTCCAGCCAATCGGTGATTGCCGACAGATAGACGGCCAGGAGGATCGCGAGAAAAACCAGGAGCAGGACATCGATGACCTTGAGGATGAACCAGACGACGAGGGCCGCAACAAAGAGCGCCACAAACGTGGCGCTCGACAACCTATTAGAGGAAGGAGCCTCGGAACCGTTCAGCTCTTCTGCTCCGCGTCGTCATCCTCGAGCAACTCCGCCTCCTTTGCGCCTTTGCCGAGCGCTTTGGCTTGCTCCTGGGTACCTCCGGGGAGCAATCCCATCTTGCGCTTCAGCGCGAGCAGCTGCTCGTCGGCGTCGGCCTTCACTTCGAGCCCCTGGAACTGCTTGATCAGCGAATCGCCGGACAGGTCTTCGTTGACCTCGGCGGCCGCGATGAGCTTGCGCTCCTCGTGCTCGATCTGCTCCGCCATCCGCTCGAATGTCTCGAAGGCGCTCTTGTCGGAGATCGCTCCCATCGTCTCCTGAATGCGCTTGTGCGCCTCGGCCCGCTTCTGGCGCGCGATCAGGATGTTCTTCTTGCGCTTGGCTTCTTCGATCTTGTCGTTGAGCTGGCGCAGCGACGCTTTGAGGCGCTCGGTCTCCTCGCGATGCTTGACCCACGTCTCCTGCAGCTGCACGGCGCCCTGGACGTGCTCGTTGTAGCGCAGCAGTGCCTGCTTGGCCAGATCGTCGCGGCCTTCCTGCACCGCGAGCACCGCCCGCTTCTCCCAGTCTTCGGACAGCTTCTTCTCCTGCTCGGCCTGTGCGGAGAGCCGCTTTTCGTCGGCGATGGCGGCGGCGACCTGCTGCTTGGCCTTGGCCAGCTGGTTGCGCATGTCGATGATGAGCTGCTCGAGAACCTTCTGCGGGTTCTCGGCGCGCGAGATCAGATCGTTGATGTTCGACCGGATCAGCGTGGACAGACGATCAATGATCCCCATGGCTTCCTAGGCTCCTGGCAATGATCGCTCGCGCTTCTGCGCGAGCAGCCGCTCCGCAAAATCCAGCCGCTCGGCCATCTCGGCTATTTGTCCCTGCATTTCGGTCACGCGGTGCTCCAACTCGGCCACGTGTCCCGCCTCAACCCCTTCCCCCGGCGTGTCGGTCCATTCCTGACCGAAGCCCTTCCACCGCCTGCGACGGTGCATCCCGGCGCGAATGCGTTCGGCAATTGCCGCGGCGAGCGGCGACCTTAAGGCGATGCCCGCTACGATGAACCCACCGATCATGCCGATCAGCGGAATCAGCTGATTCGGATCAAACAGACTCGGTGGGGGCGTTTGCAAAAGCACGTCCTCTCCTACGCCGCGGCCACACGGCCCGTTTCAGCGGGCAACATCACGCTCTCGGCCTCTCGATCTGCTCCACCGCCTTCTGCTGGCCCTGCAGCCGTTCGGTAAAATCTACTCGCTCCGCCAGTTCCGCCACCTCTCGACGCAATTGCTCCACGCTTTCGGCTAACTCGGCGTGGTCCTCGGCGGTTCCGCCACCGGGCGGCACGGGGCCGTGACGCAGGCGCTCCGCGAACGCCTTGCCCAGGGGTGACATCGAAATCATCCAGCAGAAGAACCCGCCCATCGCGACGATCGGGATGAAAACGCCCACCATTCCGGGGTTCAAGATCACCGCTTGACCTCACTTTGCTTCGAGAGCAACCGCTCGGCGAAATCCATTCGCTCCGCCAGCTCGCTGATCTCGCTGCGCATCTCCTGGAGCTCGCTCAGGATCTCGTCCCGCTCCGCGGGCTCCATGCCCGGCTTGCGATGCTCGCCCGCGATACGCTTGGCGACCGCCGCCGCAACCGGGCGCAGCACCCAAAACGTGCCGCCGAAGAACATGAAGGCGGCGACCGCTTCCGGTCCATTCATCGCTCGACCTTCTTGGCGAGCAGCCGCTCGGTGAAATCGATGCGCTCGCCCATGTCGCCGATCTCCCGCCGAGCCTGCTGGATTTCGGCCAGCAGGTCCTCACGCAACATCTGCAGCTCTTCTTTCACGCCGGCATCGACACTCTTGGTGCGGATGCGATCGGCGAGCGCGCGGACTAACGGGAACAGAAGGATTGTCGACCCGATGAGCGTCAAGACGAAGAGAAAGACGACTCCTTCTTCAGGCATCGATTACCTCGCCGGCGGAAGCCGCTCGGCTTCCCGCTGTTTCGCCACCAGCCGCTCGAGAAAGTCCACGCGCTCGCCCAGCTCACTCATCTGTTCGCCAAAGTGCCGCATCTCTTCGACCTCGCGCCGCAGATCCTTGACCTCTTGGGCAGTCTCCTCATCCCCCTCCTCCGCGCCCCGTTTTTTCCCAAGGATGCGAGAGGCGAAAGCTTTGCCCACCGGTGAGATGGAAAGCAGAAAAAGCGTTCCTCCGCCAAACAGCAGGATAACCGCTGCGAGACCGACGACACTGTCCGAATCCACGCGCGCTCCTTGTTCTGATTCAACCTACCGCCTAGTCCCCCGCCTGCAACACCTTGCGCAGGAATTGCCCCGTATACGAGCCCTTGGACTGGGCGACTTTCTCAGGCGGCCCTTCCGCCACAACGCGACCGCCTAATTCCCCACCTTCGGGCCCCAGGTCGATCACCCAATCGGCCGTCTTCACGACGTCCAGGTTGTGCTCGATGACGACGACCGTGTTCCCCTTGTCCACCAGCCGGTGCAGCACTTCCAGCAGCAGGCGTACGTCCTCGAAGTGCAATCCGGTCGTCGGCTCGTCCAGGATGTACAGCGTTCGGCCCGTGTCCCGCTTGGCGAGCTCAGTCGCGAGCTTCACGCGCTGCGCTTCGCCGCCCGAGAGGGTCGTGGCCGACTGTCCGAGGTGGATGTATCCCAGACCTACGTCGTTGAGCAACTCGAGTTTCGTCTTGATACGCGGTTGATGCTCGAAAAAGTCGAGCGCATCGGCCACAGTCAGATCCAGCACGTCGGCAATCGACTTTCCTTTATAACGGACCTCCAATGTTTCCCGGTTGTAACGCCGGCCCTTGCAGACTTCGCACGGAACGTAGACGTCGGGCAGGAAGTGCATCTCCACTTTGACGAGCCCATCGCCCTGGCACGCCTCACAGCGGCCGCCCTTGACGTTGAATGAGAATCGGCCCGGTCCGTAGCCGCG
>DATGVC010000169.1:0-2519 GCA_035300745.1 Gemmatimonadales bacterium
AGATCCGCCACCTGCAATTCACCTTGTCCCCCCAAACTGGGGGTTGTGAAGCGTACCGGCATTCAGCCTTGCGCGAATGACTGTCTCGGGAGCGCGAGCAGGCCGATCCCGATCGTGAGAATTGCTACCGGATGAACGCGCATAGAACCTCCTTACCGCGCCGGCAGGATTGCGGCGAGCCCGCGCTCGATCAGTTCTCTAGTGATCGGCCCCGGATTCACAAAGCGCACAACGCCGCTGGAATCGATGAACACCGAAGTCGGCACGCCGCGTAACGCATAACTCTTTCGCACCTTGCCCTTCTCATCGAGCAGCACTGGAAACGGCATCTGAAGCTCGTTCACGAACGCTCGCACGTCCTTCATTCTTTCCTGATCCGTGAGGTTGATCGCCAGCACTTGCAGATCCTGATCCTTGTGCGCGTTGTACGCGGCGATAATGTCGGTCATCTCGGCGCGGCACGGTTTGCACCAGGTCGCCCAAAAATTGAGAAGCAGGGGACGCCCCCGGTATTCGGTCAGGCTCACGGTTCCACCTGCGAGCGCCTTCAATCGGAAATCGATCGCGGCCGCGCCAGGACCGGCGTTCTGAGCCGCCCCCAGCCCTGCGGCGGTGAGAAAAGCCGCGAGTGCGATCGATGCGATCTTCATAGCGTCGCCTCATATCGTTCCCATTGTCGCTTCAGCTGACTCATAAACGCGATGAAATCCGGATCGCCGCGGATGTGATCGAGATTTGGGTCCCGCGCAAAGTAGGGGTAACACGGCCAGCCTCCCTCCGCCGCCTGCCGCAGCCAGTAAACGGCGCGAGCCGGCTGGTGGAGCAGGGCATACGCGGAGGCGATGTTGTAGGCGGTGTGATGAAAATGGTTGAAGCGCTTGCCCTTCTGGATGGCGGTCCGGATGTCCGCCTCCGCTCGCGCGGCGTCGCCCGCCTGGGCGAAGAGGAGCGCGCGCGTGCTCGTGACCACGCCGCCGGGATCCTCCGGGTGGTCCTGCAGGTATCGCTCTATCAGCGCCGCGGCTTCCGCGTTCCTGCCGAGATAAAGGAGCGCCCAGGCGACGTCGTAGTTCCAGAGTGACTGATTGGACTCCGGTGGCACCTGCCGGATTAAGCGCAAACCGTCCTCGTATCGCCCTTGGTATACGAGGGCGACGCCGATGCGGCGGGTCGCGCCGTAGTTGCCCGGATCGATGGCGAGCGCTCTGCGAAATTCATCGACGGCCTTGTCGAGGAGGCCGAGGTGCAGATAGATGTTGCCAAGCTGATGATGCGCCTGAGCCAGGTTCGGGTTCAACTCCAGCGCGCGACGGTCCTCCTGAATGGCCGGTTCGGGGGCGAACACGCCTGAAAGGTTCGACAGCACAGATGCCCGGGTGAAGTGCGCTTCCGCGAGGTCGGGGTCGAGGCGCAGCGCCTTCTCCGTAGCCATCCAGGCGCGTTCGACCAGCGCCGTATCGCTGGGCGCGAACAGGATGACCCGCAGCACGTACGCGTGCCCCAGCTCTGCCTGGGCCACCGCGAAGTCTGGATCGAGCGCGACCGCCCGTTCAAGCAGCGTGATCGCGACCGAATCATCCGCGCGGTTTTCACGGCGCAGCCGGATCTTCCCGCGGAGGTAGAAGTCGTATGCCTCGAGATTCTTGGTCGGTGCGGCGCGGAGGGCATGCTCCTCCGACGCGCTCAGGGGCAACTCGAGGGCCGAGACGATGCCGCGAGCCACGCGATCCTCCAACACGAACCGGTTCTGAACGGGTTCCTCGAATCGATCCGCCCATAGCTGATATCCCGTGGCGGTCCTGATCAACCGTACGTCCACGCGCACGACGCCTCCCGCCTGCTGCACACCGCCTTCCACGACGGCATCTACGTGCAGCTCCCGGGCGATCTCCTCGAGCGGCTTGCTCGTCCCGCGGAACGGCGTCACCGATCCGCGGGCGATCACCAACAGCGACCTGATCCGGCCGAGGTCGGTGGTCAAAGCTTCCGTGAGTCCATCAGCGTACCACGAGCGCAGGGTGTCTGCGGAGAGGTTCGCGAGCGGCAGCACGGCGAGCGACTGAACGCGGCCGGTGACGGGCCTGGGCCACAGCTGCCCACGCCAGTCGCCGCCGTTGGAGAACACCAGCCCGGCGGCGACGGCGACGATTACAGCGGGCCATAACACGCGACGCCCACGCGCGGGTTCGGCCGCTGCCCCAACCGGCGTCCGTTCGCTGAAGGCCACGCTCGCCAACTCCACCGGTGCCACGGTCTCCCGTGCGCGCACCGCCGCGAGCAGCGCTTTGGTTTCGGCGGCGGGCTCCGTCTCGAGGTCCGCAGCGAGTCGCTTCGTGAATTCCTCGTAGGCCTCCACCGCACCGGCGCGATCCCCGAGCCGGTCGAGGAGCGTGATAAGGCGGCGCAGCAGCTCCTCGTCATGCCGGGCGAGTCCCGTCCCGCGACGGGCCCACTTGGCGGCTGCGGCCCAGTCGCCCGCGGCCTCGGACTGCTCCACCAAGGCCCGCGCGCTGCGAGCG
>DATGVC010000170.1:0-18988 GCA_035300745.1 Gemmatimonadales bacterium
ATCCACCATCCCCACCTGGCGCTGGGAAGGCTGCGGATCGCTGCGCATGATGATCCGCATCGCTTCCGGCGCCGTAGCGCCCCGCGCCAGCAGCTCCAGCCCCTTCTCACCGTAATCCGTGTTGCTGAGCGCCTGCGTCGCGACGGCGCCCACGCCGGCACGTGCCCACGGGACGAGCCCGCCGACGTTGGGGAACTTCGACTGCACGGCGATCCCCAGATCTCCCGTGGTGGAATCGTAGGCGACGATGCTGTAGGTGTGAGCGCGCTTGAGAAAATCGGATGGTGGAGGGTGTGAGGGTTGGCGCAGGATCTGAACAAGCGCGAGCAGGAGCATGCGTCTATTCCTTTCTCATTTTCTTTTTGAGCTCCTCGAGCTGGCGCGCAGCAGCCGCTTCGCGGGCCGCCCGGTCCATGTCGGACTTGAGCAGCTCGTCCTGCAGATCCACCCCGGCCCGCGCGTCCCCGGCCTCCTGCACGGAGCGCCGAGCTTCCATCGCGGGCCGATCCCGCTCCGCGGTCTTGAGCTGCGCCTGCATGTCGTCCAGCTCGCGCTGCGCGAGGGCCAGCTCCTCGCGTTGGTTAGCAAGTTTACGCTCCAACACGCCGAGCCGCTCGCGGTGTTTCGTCGCAAAGCGGTCGGCGACGGAGACGGTCTCCGCGTCCTGAATCTCTCCCGCGAGCCGGCCGCGGCGCTCGGCGTCCGCCAATCGCTGCCGCTCGAGAACAAGCTCGTGCTCGGTGCGCGCCACCGCCTCCTGGATCTCTCGGACCGCGACTTTGGCGTCAACGACCGCCTCGCGCATCTGCCGCGCGAGCGATCGCAGGTCCGGGGTGGACGCCGCATCGAGGGCGGCGCGGAATGCGTCCCGCAGGCGCTCGAACAGTGTCTAGCTCTTCCGGACGGTCTTCGCGAAGAAATCGGAGAAGACGGGCTCCACGGCCGGCGAATCGCATTTCGGACAGGCGGGGGCGGAGTGGACGGCGTGCTCCCTCATCGACTCGGCGCGCTGGAACAGCGTGTCACACGCCGTGCAGCGGTACTCGTACAGTGGCATGGGGAAACGTTATTCCCGCGCAAAACGACGGTCAAGTTGACGCACAACCGGCCTGCGACAAATTGCTGGGATGCTTCGGTCCCTGTTGCGGATTGGCGCTGTCGCCATGGTGGCAGCCGGTGTGGGCACCGCGTGCGACGGAGGCCTCCAGCCCGAGCCGATTTGCGCGCGCACGCTCGTGGGCCTGTGCGGCACGGTGCGATTCCGCGGCGCGGTCCCCGCCAATACCGAAAATGTCTTCATCGCGACCTATCTCACGTTTCCGCAGACCTGCACGGATCTCATCAACAATCGTCGGCCAATCATCCCCGGGTCGGTGCCCTTCACTGACTCGATCGCGGCGTACAGCGTGGCACTGTCGCCCGGAGCATACCACTGGGTGCTCGCGGTCTGGAAAAAGCCAGGCACGCTCACTCTCACACCCGCAGATACGCAATACCTGCGCGTCGCGGGCTACTACCGGAGCCCCACCGACGCGACCAAGCCCGGTATCGTCACCGTGCCGGGCGGCGCGGCAGCCGGCGACATCGACTTTGTCGTCAACTTCGACAGCCTGCGGCCGGCGACCGCCTTCGTCACATGCACCGCGCAATAGCGACGCTGTTGCTTGTCTTCGCGCCGTTCCCGGCGGCGGCCCAGGGTGTGGTCCGGGGCACGGTTCGCGACAAAGACGGGGCGCCGATTAGTGGCGCGAGCATCGCCATCCCCGGCACGACGCTCTCGACCCGCACCGATCTTCAGGGTCTGTTCCGGATCGTTCTCGTGCCCGCCGGCCTGGTGCGCGTACACGCCGCCGCGCTCGCGTACGGCCCCATCGATACGGCCGTCGCACTCACGGGGGGCGACTCGACGACCGTGGACTTCACGCTCTCGGCCGCGCCGCTCGCTCTCCCCCCGGTGGACGTGGTCAGCGATCGAGTACCGCACTTCGGCGATCGACCCGCGACCAGTGTGGCGCAGGTGACGGAGCGGGACCTGGATCGCCGGGCGGTCAACACGGTGGAGGAAGCGATCGACCATGTGGCCGGGCTGCAGATGGTGAATGGCCAGACGAACGTGCGCGGCTCCACCGGCTACGTGCAGGGCTTGAATTCTCGCGTCCTCATGACCGTCGACGGCGTCCCCATGAATCAGGGCGACCGCGGAGGAATCAATTGGGACCTGCTGGCAGTCGACGAGATCGAGAGCCTCGAGATTCTCAAAGGCGCCGGCTCATCGGTGTATGGATCCGCGGCGTTCGGGGGCGTCATCAACGTGACGACGCGCGACGTCCCCGCCGGACTGCATACCCGACTTCGCGTGAACGGTGGGGTCTACGGTGATCCGCCTCACCCGATCTGGCGGTTCCGCGACAATCCTGGACTCCTGGGCGGTGCCGATTTCTCGGCGTCGTACGGAAACGATGTGGCGGGCGGCAGGATTTCCGTGGGCGATCGTCACTCCGACGGCTACCGCCAACAGGATCAGGACGACCATCTCCATTTCGCCGGTAGGGCTCGCTGGGAGCACGCAAACACCCGCGTCGACGTCTCCGGCGCGTGGGCCGTCGATCGCTACGATGTTCCGCTGAGCTGGTGCAGCCGAGGCAAGTGCGACGACAAAGGTCAGATCTTCCAGCCGTTCATGGTCGACACGACTGAGCGCGGCGCACGAACCGATTCCCGCAAAGGCTACCTCGCGGCTCGGGTTCGGACGACGGTCTCGCCCCAATTCGCCTGGACCGCGCGAGCATCGTGGCTGCGCACGCATTTCGCGGATGTGCGGCGCAGCGCGACGGAGTTCGGCGTGGGCGACCGGTTCGGCGCCGCGGGACAGATCGAAGCGCACCCGGAATCCACCCGCACGGTGATCGTCGGCGCCGAGGCGACGTACTCCGACGTCACCAGCGACATTTTCGGCACCCATTCCCAGTCGGAGTTCGC
Organism: Gemmatimonadales bacterium; assembly: GCA_035300745.1. GTDB lineage: Bacteria > Gemmatimonadota > Gemmatimonadetes > Gemmatimonadales > GWC2-71-9 > 20CM-2-65-7. The sequence continues at coordinate 2,980 of DATGVC010000170.1, forward strand.
GGCCTACGGCCAGAGTGAGCAGCGCATGGGCGCGGTGCGCGTGAGCGGTGGCGCGCGGCTCGACTTCCTGGCGGTCGACGGAGGCTCGCTGACGGCTGTCGTCAGCCCCCGCATCGGAGCCACGCTCAATGGGGAGGAGGAGGGGGGGGGCACGTGGCGCGCATCGATCGGGCGCGGGTTTCGGTCACCCACCATGGCTGAGCGCTTCGTGCACACGACCGCGCTCGGATTCGACGTCGTTCCCAATCCCACGCTGCGACCAGAGACCGCCTGGTCGTTCGAGATCGGCCACACCAGCGCGCCGTTGCTGCGCTTCATGCGCCTCGACGCCGCGCTGTTCTGGACCGAGGCACGCGATCTGATCGAGCCCCAGGTTCTGCGGATTCCTCCCGACACTGTAAAGATTCAGCTGCAAAACGTGGTGCGCGCCCGCATCGCCGGCCTCGATGCCACTGTGATCGCGGCACCGATTCCCGACCGGCTCATCGCCACACTCGGCTATACCTATCTCGACACGCGACGTCGACTCGCCGGTGACAGTACCGAGGGGCCGCTCGCATTTCGCCCGCGCCATCTCCTGACGCTGGGAGCGGACTACCGCATGGGTGACCTGGGCGTGGGGGCCGACTTCCGCTTCGCGAGCCGGCCCGAGCGCATCGAGCTAGAGGGATTCGTCGATCCGCGGCGCGTGCCCGTGAAGGTCCTGGACCTGCGCGCCGCCTGGAAGAACGGACCGGTCGAGCTGCGTGTCCTGGCTGCTAACGTGCTCAATTACATGTACAACCTCGTGCCCGAGACCCTGGCGCCGGTGCGGACCGTCACCCTGACGGTTGTCTGGTCGCATTAGCGTTAGATTTGCAACTCATGAAACGCACGCTGTTGTCCCTCGGGCTCGTGCTGGTCGCTGCGTGCAGCCGTGGAAGCGGCGGCTCGCCCACGTGCGGCATCGCAATGCTCGCCGGTCCGTCGTTGATTACTTCGCAGCTCACGAACGCCCGCGCCGTCCTCACCGATCCGCCGCGTGGCATCCCCGATTCCCTCCCGGCGATGGCCATCCTACAGCGGAATGACCGGGGCGCGGTGATCGTCGGTCGCGATGCCGAAGGCAAGATCTCGATGCAATTCCGGGGACCGAGCTTCCCGGCGCACGGCTATGGCTTGCTGGTCGTGGACGACACATCACGGCGCGCCATGGGCGTGCTCGTCCTCGACCAGGAAGAGCCGCTGCGTCATCCGGCGATCGGCACGATCATCGGGGCGAGCACCGCGCTGAATCTGTACGGCGTCCTCGTGGACTGGGCGAGTGTGAACAATCCTCGCTGCCCACTGTTTGGCGGTCCCGCGCCCCAGACGTCGTGAGTACGGCTCCTGCCGTTGCTGTAACGGCGCCGCGCCGGCTGGTCGAGGGCCGCGAGCGCGTCACCTTGAACACCGCGTACGTTCGTGCACTCGAGAGGGCCGGCGTCGTCCCCCTGGCCGTGCCGACCATGCTGGCGGCTGATCGTGCCAGCGCCGCCGTCGCCGCCGTGCGTGGACTCGTGCTCACCGGTGGTGAAGACGTCGCCCCCGCTCGCTACGGAGCGGCGCCGCATCCCCGCCTCGGCGACGTCGATCCCGTGCGCGACGCCGCGGAGCTGGCGTTGATCGCGGCCGCGCGCGCGCGCCGGCTCCCGATTCTCGCGATCTGCCGTGGGATTCAGATTCTCAACGTCGCCTTCGGCGGCACGCTCTATCAGGATCTGGACAGTGAGCGGCCGGGGTCGGTGCCCCACAGCGACGAAACGGCCCGTCATACCGTGCGCGTCGAGGCGGGATCGCTCCTCGAACGAACCCTCGGCACCCGCTCGGCGACGGTGAACAGTCGGCACCATCAAGCGATCCGCGATCTCGCCCCGGGACTCAGGGCCGTCGCATGGGCCGACGATGGCGTGATCGAGGGCGCGGAGCCCACCGACACGAAGGAGGTCTGGATCGTCGCGGTCCAATGGCATCCAGAGGATCTCACGGAGCGGGCGCTGTTCGACGGGTTCGCGCGGGCCGTCGCGTGACTCTGGCACGCCACGCGTTCCCCTCGCCCGAGTGGGTCACCGCGTATGGCGCGGCGATTAATGCGAGCGACGACTACCGCACCGCATCGACAGACTGGACGCATGGCTCGGTCGCACTGGTCATGCCGGCGCAACCGGCCATCGGCGTGCCGGAAGATGTGGCGATCCTGCTCGACCTCGATCGCGGCGTCTGCCGTGCGGCGCAACTCGTCGCGCGACAGGATGCGCAACAGGCCCCGTTTATCTTGACGGCCGAATACCGCTACTGGAAGCAGATCATCAAGAAGGAGCTCGGCCCGATCGCCGGCATCATGCAGCGGAAGGTCGCCCTGCAGGGATCACTGCCGGTCGTGGTCCGATTCATCAAGTCTGCCGAAGCGCTCGTCGACGCGGCCACGCGGGTGCCGACCCGCTTTTTGGACGAAGCCTCGTGTTAGATCGGCTCATCGTCATGTCGCAGGAGCTGGCGGGCGCGTTCCGGCCGGCGACGATCGTCGAAATCGTGGCGCGCACGCTCACCGAGCAGCTGGCACCGGGTCGTCTGTCCGTGATGCTGCTCGACGCCGATACGAATCAGCTGCTCGTGGCGTACCACAACGGCCCGCGCCCCGCAACGACGGACGAGCCACTGCTGCAGCTCGCGCTCCGCCGCGGTCCGCTCGTCTTTCCCGACAGGGTCGTCGCGCGTGCCGCCGAGCTGGACGTCACCGTGGATGGACCGGCGCCGGCGAGCTGGCTGGGCGTTCCGATTGTCGCCGTGTCGCGCACCATCGGCGCCGTCGCGATGGAGGGCGTCCGCAAGAACGCGCTGGATGACAACGCGCTGCTGTTCTCGCGCGCCGTGCTGGCACAGGCCGGCATCGCCCTCGAGAACGCACGTCTCATCGAGCTCCTCTCGAGCGGCAAGCGCGAGTGGGAACAGACGGTGGACGCCTTCAACCAGGCGATCTGCTACGTCGATTCCCAGGGTGCCGTGCGGCGCGCCAATCGGGTCTTCGCTGACCTGATCAAGCTGCCCGTCACGGCGCTTCCAGGGCGGGCCTGGCTGACCCTGCTGCCGCCGGCGTGGGTCGATCCGATCGCCCGGCTGTTGACGGCGGACGGCGCCAGCGCCTCGGTCGAAGTCCGCGCCGGTGAGCGGACGCTGATGGTGACCGCAATTCCCACCGGAGAGCCGGGTGCCGCCGTGCTCTTGTTCGAAGATCAAAGCGAGAAACGCCGCCTGCAGGAGCAGCTCGTGCAATCCGAGAAGATGTCGGCGATCGGGCAGCTGATCGCGGGCGTCGCACACGATCTCAACAACCCGCTCGCCTCGGTCGTCGGCTTCAGCGACCTGCTCGGCGAAGCCGCGGACGTGCCGCCGCGCCTGGCCGAGCCACTCGCGGTGATTCGCCAGGAAGCCGAACGCGCGTCGGCGATCGTCCGCAACCTGCTGTCGTTCGCGCGCCGCCAGGAAGGCGAGCGCCAGCTGCAATCGATTCGGCCGATTCTCGAGTCCACGCACCAGCTCTTGAAGAACCAGCTGCTCGCGGCGCGCATCGAGCTCACGCTCACCTTCGAGCCGGGGCTTCCGGAAGTCGAGGTGCATGCGAATCAGATCAAGCAGGTGTTCGTGAACATCATCAACAACGCGGCGCAAGCGATCGCCAGCAGGCGCCACAAGGAAGGCAGCGGACGAATCGACATTGCGACCAAGTGCGAGCCGGACGGCCTTTCCGTGAACATCTCCGACAATGGGCCTGGGATCCCGGAGGCCGTCGCCCAGCGTGTGTTTGAGCCGTTCTTCAGCACCAAATCCGAGCGCGAAGGAACGGGCCTCGGACTATCCATCTCTCTGGGCATCGTCAAAGAGCACGGTGGCAACATCTCGGTGGACCCGGGCGGAGCGGGAAGCGGCCGTGGCGCGACGTTCACCGTCGAATTGCCGACCGGTGTCCACGCGGAGCTAAGCCCTCGCGCGAAGGGAACGGAGACCGAACCCGCTCTCGCCGAACGGCACGAAAATCTGCGGGTACTGGTTGTTGATGACGAACCGCACATCCTCCATTACATGCAGGCGACGCTCGAGAGCTGGGGACACGAGGTCGTGCTGGCACACGACGGGAGTCAGGCGTTGAAGCGCGCACTGATGCAGCCCTTCGATCTCATCATATGCGATTTGCGGATGCCCCGACTGGGCGGGCGCGAGATGTTTCATACGCTCGCGCGCATGCACCCGACAGTCGCCGATCGCATCATTTTTGCCACGGGCGACACGATCCGCGGCGACACGCTGCAATTCCTCGAAGAGCTGGGCCGTCCATTCCTCCAGAAGCCCTTCAAACTCGATGCCCTGCGCCGCGTCCTCGCCGGCGTCGTGAAAGTCCCTGCGTAGCGAGGGCTCGCCGATGCGGGTGTTGCAGGTAGACTCGGGCCGTGAATGGCGTGGCGGCCAGCAACAGGTCTTGCTGCTGTGCCGCGAGCTCAGCCGCAACGCGGCCGTCGAACAAGTCCTCGTCACCAAGCAGCGGGGCGAGCTGGCGCGCCGGGCCGCGGCCGACGGGATCACGGTGCAGGGTGTCGCGTGGGAGATCGGGCTCGACCCGCGGGCGTGGTGGCAGCTGCGGCGCGCGATCACCGCATTCCAGCCGGATATCATCCACGTGCATGACAGCCACGCCCTCACGCTCGCCGCTACGGTGGCCCCCCCCCCGGGTCGATCGCTCGTCGCGACGCGGCGCGTCGACTTTCACGTCGGCCGGTTTGGCGCGTGGCGCCGACCCGACCGGATTGTCGCGGTGTCCAGCGCGGTCAAACAGATCCTGATTCGCGACGGCATCGCGGCTGATGCCATTACCGTCGTGCCGGACGGCATCGATGCCGATGAGATCCGCCGCTCCGCCGTGCCACCACTCGATATCCGCAGCGATCTGCGGCTGCCCGCGAGCGTACCGCTGGTGGTGAATGCCGCGGCGCTCGTGGACCACAAGGACCACCGCACGCTGATCCGGGCCGCTGAGTACGCGCGCTCGCTCGAGCCCCAGCTCCACTGGATCATCGCCGGTGATGGGGCTCTGCGTGCGTCGCTCGCGGCTGAAATCGCGCGGCTCGAGCTCCAGGACCGCGTCCATCTCGTGGGGTTTGTGGAGCGGATCAATGCCCTCATCGCCGCAGCCGACGTGTTCGTGATGTCATCCAAGCTGGAGGGCCTGGGCAGCGTGATTCTGAACGCGCTGGCGCTCGGCCGCCCCATCGTGGCGACGGCAGCCGGCGGGATTCCGGAGATCCTGCCCGCGGAGGTACTCGTGCCGGTCGGCGCCGCCGATGCCCTGGCGCAAAAGGTCGTCGAAACGCTGCGCCCGCCTCACCCTGCCCCACTCCCCTTCCCTCCCAGGTTCACCGCCTGCGCCATGGCGCAGGGAGTCTTGGACGTCTATAGGGCGCTTCTCTAGATTGCAGGGCCATGATCTACGTCTGCGTCCCAGTCCACAACGAGGCGAGCACGGTCGGCCTCGTGCTCTGGAAGGTCCGCCACGTATTCACCGCGTTCGAGCGGGAGTACCAGATCATCGCGTGCGACGATGCCTCGACCGACGGCACCGCCGACGTCCTGACTTCGTACGCGCGCGTGTTGCCGCTGACCGTGATCAAACACCAGTCTCGCCAGGGCTATGCGCGCAGTCTCGAGGAGCTGCTGCGGCTCGCCCTGCAGCGGACCGACCGGCCCAAACGCGACTGTGCGATCACGCTGCACGCCGACTTCGTGCACGCGCCGGAGACGATGGAGGAGATGGTCAAGCGGCTCGAGTCCGGAGCCGATCTCGTCGTGGCAGAGCAGTATCGCGCGCAGGGCACGCGACCCTGGCCGGAACGGTGGGCGCGGCGGTGGGCACCCCGCCTGCTGCGCGTGGGGGGCGGCGTGACAGACTCGATCTCGGGATTCACCGCGTTGCGCCTGATCGTGCTGCGGCAGGCGACGCGGGGAGGGGACGCTGCGCTGTTGACGACCGAAGGATGGGCCGCCAACGCGGAGCTGTTGGCACGCCTGGGCGCTCATGCGCGACGCATCGAGGTCGTCCCCAGTGCCGCGCGCTACGACCTCAAGCAGCGGCCATCCCGCTCCAGCCCCTGGCAACAGCTCCTCGCCGCCTGGCGATCGCGCGGCCTGATCAGTGCTGCGCGCAAGGGCTCGGCGATCATCATGCTCGTCCTGCTCACGGCGGGACGGTCACTCGGAGCCCAGGACACCGTGTGCACCGGTAAGATCGTGGGCTCCTCCAGCTCGTCAGCTCCTCCGACTTCGTCTTCCCATCCCGTGAGCCAGCCGACGCCGGCCGTGCCTTTCCCGGTCGGCGAGCGACTCTCGTTTAAGGCGAAGTACGGGATCTTTAGCGTCGGCAACGCGACGATGGAGGTCATCGGGATCGATACCGTGCACAACGTGGAGACGGTACACATTCAGTTTCGCATTACCGGGGGGGCGCTGTGGTACCACCTTGACCAGACGATCGAATCGTGGGTGGGACGGTACGATTTCCGGTCGCGGCGCTTCTCGTCCGTCCAGGACGAGCGCGACACGCATCGCGAGCACCGGTACGAGATCTTCCCCGATTCAGGCTTCTATAGAGAGGACGGGCGCGACACGACCTTTGCCACCGTCCTCGAACCGCTCGACGACGCAGCCTTCCTGTACTGGATCCGGACGGTGCCGCTCGAGATCGGAAAGAAGTACGAGTACGCCCGGTATTTTCGTCCCGACCGCAATCCGGTCATCATCGAGGTCCTCGGGCGCGAGCGTGTGAGCGTCGCGGGGAAGAAATGGCAGGCGCTCGTGGTACGCCCCAAGATCCCCCAGGGCCGCGGCATCTTCGCCGAGAAGTCGGAGACGCATATCTGGCTCTCTGACGATCCGCAGCGCATCGTGCTCGCGATCCAGTCCAACTTCTCGTTCGGCCAGGTGACGCTGAAGCTCAAGGAGTACGTGGTCCCAGGAGTTACTCAGCCATGACCGAGTACCGCGAGGCGGACTTCTCCCGGCTCAAAACGGTTCCCGTTGCCAAACGCCCCAACAAAGTCGAGCCCTCACTCCTCGCGCACGCGCCCCCCCCGCTCCGCTCTGATCGCTCGTTCACCGCCTTCGTTGATGCGCTGCCTGCGATTCTCGCCGCGCAGGACTTGCGCTATGTCGTCGATCAGATCGTCGCGGCGGCGGGGCGCCGCGCGGTCGTCGCCATGCTGGGTGGGCACGTCATCAAGGTGGGCCTCGGGCCGCTGCTGATCGCCCTGATGCGACAGCGCGCCGTCACGACCGTCGCGATGAACGGCAGCGCGGCGATCCACGACTTCGAGCTGGCGGCGTACGGTGGCACGAGCGAAGACGTCGCGGCGGGCCTGGGCGATGGGACCTTCGGCATGGCCGAGGAGACTGGACGCGAGATGAACGCAGCGCTCGCACGCGGCGCCAAGGCACAGCAGGGCGCGGGTGAGGCGCTAGCCGAATACCTCGGCGCGCGGAAGGACCTCCCCGGACGCGATGTCTCCGTGCTGCTCGCCTGCGCCGAGCTGGGCGTCCCGGTCACGGTGCACGCGGCAATCGGGGCGGAGATCGTTCATCAGCATCCAACCGCCGACGGCGCTGCGATCGGCACCACGAGTCATCGCGATTTCAAGCGACTCGCCGGTGTGTTGCCGGATCTCGACGACGGCGGCGTCGTCTTGAATCTCGGCAGCGCGGTCGTAATGCCGGAGGTGTTCCTCAAGGCATTGACGATCGCCCGAAACCTGAACGGCGGGCGACCGAGGAACTTCACGGCGTGCGACTGCGACATGCAGCGTCACTATCGGCCACGCGTGAACGTCGTCGAGCGGCCGACGCTCGCGGGTGGTCGCGGCATTCAGCTCACAGGACATCATGAAATCCTGCTCCCCCTGATCGCATGGGCGGTCCTATCGCGGCTCGGCGGCTAGCGGCCGGCGGGACGCTCTTGCTTGCCTGCGTCGCCGGGTGTGTATCGCGGACCGTCAAGCCTCGCGAGGTCACCGCGGTCGGTGGTGGGACGGATGAGGTGCAAGCGCTGGTGCAGCTCGCCCTCACGCTCGATGCCGCCGGTGATCGCCACGCCGACACGCTGTACACGGCGGACGCCATGGTGGTGGGCAATGCACGCGTACGCCTGGCGGCGCCCCGGTTCGCGGGCATCACGATTGGCGCCGGCCGAGTCACGATTTCTGCGGCGAACGCGACAATTGAAGGCCGGTTGGCCTGGATCTTAGTGGATTATCGATGGGTCAACCCGGCCGAGCGGCGTGCCGAGGCCGGCCGGGCGACGTTCATTTGCGAGCGGCGGGGCGATAGCTGGAAGATCGTGCATGCGCACTCGAGCCAGCCACTGCCCTGGGAGCCTTAAGAGGCGTCGGCGGGACGTCCCTTGATCATGTCCCGGACACGATCGGCGGTGCGGGGACTGACGAGCCGCAACGCGAGATACACAACGAAGCCAATGAACGCGAGCCACAGCACCGTCATCGCGAGACCGACCAGGCTGCCAAGAATACCGAAGATGAGCTTGAGACCGAGCCATGCGAGCACAGCGAGAACCGCGAACCCCAAAATGCTCCGGAACATGATTTCCTCCGTGGTGTCCGGTGCGTTTGCAGCGTACGCCTAAATGTCGCACAAAGTTTCGTCCTGTGAAGTGTTGGTTGCCGGGGGCGGCATCATCGGCGCTGCCTGCGCCCGCGCCCTGGCGCGGCGCGGGTTGCGCGTCCTGATCTGCGAGCCCGGCCCCGACCCCGCTGCGGCGTCCGCGGCCTCGGCAGGGATCCTGGGACCGCAAATCGAGCGGACCGACGAGACGCTGCGGGCCCTCGGCCTGCGCGCTCGTGACCTGTACGGCACCTTGGCGCCAGAGCTGGCCGAAACCACCGGCATCGATATCGGGCTCTGGCGCGAAGGCATCGCTTCCCTGGCGTTCGAGGAAGCCGAAGCCGAACGGCTGCGCGACGCCGTCGCCAACCAGCGCCAGGCGGGACTGCGTTGCGATTGGCTCGAACCCAGGGATGTCGCGGAGCGATTCCCCGCCACCGCACCCTGTCTCGGCGCCATGTTTGCGCCCGAGGACGGAGCGGTGGACGCGCCCGCGCTGACTCACGCATTCCGCGCCGATGCCCATCGCGGCGGCGCGCAGACGGTGACGACGCGCGTGAACCGCATCACTACGATCCTGGGCCGTATAACCGGCGTCGAGACGACGGCCGGTAAGATCACCGCGGAGCACGTCATCATCGCGGCCGGCGCGTGGTCGCCGCGCATCGAGCACCTGCCGCGACCTTTACCTGTCGAACCCGTCCGTGGACAAATGGCGGCCGCGCCGTGGCCGGCCGACATGCCGCGTACGGTCCTCTACTATGATCACGGGTACGTACTGGCGCGCAGCGGCGAAGCAATCTTCGGCAGCACCATGGAACGGGTGGGATACGACGGCGGCGTCACACAGGCGGGAATCGCCGAGATCGTCGCGGCTGCGCGACGCCTGTTGCCTCACTTGCCTGCAGTCCCGACGCGGACGTGGGCGGGGCTGCGCCCCCTGACGCCCGATGGGCGACCGATCGTCGGCCCCGATCCCGACGTGCGCGGCTTGTGGTATGCGACGGGTCACGGGCGGAACGGTGTTTTGCTGGCCGGTCTCACGGGCGAGATCATCGCAAGCCTCGTCGCCACAGGGGAATCTGAGATAGAGATTGCCTCGCTCGCCCCGGAGCGATTTACTTCCTAGGATGTTCAGTAGTTGCGCGTTTTGTAACGCGGCTTTTGAAGGTGATGGCGGCCCCTCCGGCCTCGGTGTCGGACGGCGAATCGCCTTTGATGAATGGAAGGGGCGGTTGTGGGTCGTCTGCCCGCGGTGCAGTCGCTGGAACCTCACGCCGTTCGACGATCGGCTGGAACGCATCGAGGCCGTGGCACGCGCCGCAAGTCAGGGACGGATCGCGGCATCCACTCAACAAGTCGCATTGATCCGCTGGCAGCGCTATGACTTCGTGCGCGTGGGCAAACCGCCACGCGTCGAATTGGCGACCTGGCGTTACGGCGAGCGGCTGCGCAATCGCCAACGCGAGCGCATGAAGGTCGTCATCCCCCTCACCGTCGCCGCGATCGGCCTCGGCATCGCCGCAAACGTGGTGGCCGGCGGCGGGTTCGGCGTGGTCGTCTGGAACGTGCATCGGCTGGTTGACGGGATATATCTGAGAATGGTGGGCCGCCGCAGAGTCACCCTGATCGAGCCACCCATCTGCGCACATTGTGGCAGCGTGATGCAGTTGCGCGCGCGCCACGTGGAGCATGCGCGCATCGTCCCCGATCGCCACGCCGACATGGCCGTGGTGTTGAGCTGTCCGCACTGCCGCCAGGAAGGCGCGCAGCTCACCGGCACTGACGCGATTCAGGTTCTGCGGCAGGGTCTCACCTACATGAACCTGGCCCGGGGCGGGCGGCGCCGGGCCGAGGACGCGGCACGCGAGGTCGATCACGTGGGAGGCGCAGATCGGCTGGTGCACGACATCGCCCAGCGCGAGCTGACGTTGCGGTCGCTGCGACCGGAGCGTGGCCTCGCTCTTGAAATGGCGATGGACGAACGGGCGGAGGTTGAGGAACTCGAGCGGCAATGGAAGGAGGCCGAGGAAATCGCCGACATCGCCGATGGGACGCTCGGGACATCGACGGAGGTCGAGAACGAGTTGCGGCGCCTCAAGAACAGAGGAGGCGATCAACCGTCTGGTTGAAAAACGGGCTACCCTGCCCCGAATGCTCTGACTATCTTCGACGTCCATGGCCGCCCCCGCCCCCGCCCCGTTGGTGCAGATCCAACCCTCCCGTTCCCCTCCCGCAGGCGAGGCAACTCGTAAGCCCCCGTGGTTGAAGGTGAAAGCACCCGGTGGGCCCAATTACGTCGCGCTCAAGCACCTGATGCGCGACCTGAAGCTCCACACGGTGTGCGAGGAAGCGCACTGCCCCAACATCGGGGAGTGCTGGGAGCACAAAGCGGCGACGTTCATGATCCTGGGCGACGTGTGCACGCGGAACTGCGCATACTGCGCCGTGGCGCACGGTACGCCCGCCGCGCTCGACGCCGATGAACCGCAGCGCCTGGCCGATGCGGTGGCACAGATGGGGCTCAAGCATGTCGTCATTACGAGCGTGGATCGCGACGATCTGCCGAACGGAGGCGCAGAGATCTTCGCCGCGTGCATCGCGGAGATTCGCCGCCGGCTGCCGCAGACGTCGGTCGAAGTCTTGATCCCGGACTTCAAAGGCAATCCTGTTGCGCTGCGCCTCATCGTCGATGCTCGACCCGACATCCTCAATCACAATCTCGAAACGATCGCCCGCCTGTACCGCATTGCGCGGCCGGGTGGCCGTTACACCCGCGCCCTGGAGCTCCTGGATCGCGCCAAGGATATGAATCCCGAGCTGCTCACGAAGTCCGGCGTCATCTGCGGCTTGGGAGAGGACTGGGACGAGCTGCTCACGGCGATGCGTGACCTGCGCGCGGCACGAGTCGACATCCTCACGATCGGGCAATATCTGCGGCCGTCCGATCAACATTTGCCCATCGCGCGCTGGTACACGCCGGATGACTTCGCCGAGTTGAAGCGCTATGGCATGGCACTCGGGTACCGGCATGTCGAATCGGGCCCGCTGGTGCGCTCCAGCTATCACGCATGGGAGCAAGTGGAGGCGGCGACCGCATGACCGCGACCGCCAGATCTCCCAAGGACACCCCTTCCGCCCCACCCCAGACTGAGCTGCACCTGAAAATGCTGCGGCAGATGCTCCTCATTCGTCGCTTCGAGGAGAAGGCGGCGGAGGCGTACGCGCTGGGCAAGATCGGCGGCTTCTGCCATCTGTACATCGGTCAGGAAGCGGTGGGTGTCGGCGCACTCGCGGCGTTGCGAGACGACGACTACGTCATCTGCTCCTACCGCGAGCACGGCCAGGCGTTGATCAAGGGGATCCCGGCGAACGCGGTGATGGCGGAGCTGTTCGGGAAGGCCACCGGGTGCTCGAAGGGCAAGGGCGGCTCGATGCACCTGTTCGATGTCAAGCGCGGATTCATGGGTGGCCATGGAATCGTTGGTGGTCACATTCCCCTGGCTGCCGGACTCGCCTTCGCCAGCAAGTACAAGGGAAGCGATCAGGTGTGCGTGTGCTTCTTTGGGGAAGCCGCGGTCAACATCGGCGCCTTCCATGAGATCCTGAACATGGCGTCGGTCTGGAAGCTGCCCGTCATTTTTCTCTGCGAGAACAACCGCTACGGCATGGGCACCGCGTTCGAGCGGGTCGCCGCCGTGACCGACATCGTCGAGCACGCGTGCAGCTACGACATGGCCGCCGAGCTGGTGGACGGGATGAATGCATTGACGGTGTACGACGCCACACGACGCGCCGTCGAGCGCGCCCGCAAGAACAGCCATCCCACATTGCTCGAAGTGCGCACCTATCGGTTTATGGGCCACTCGATGTCCGACCCGCTGCACGGCGTGTACCGAACCAAAGACGAAGTCGAGGAGCAGAAGGCCCGCGATCCGATCACCCACCTCGCCGGAAAGCTCAAAGACGACGGCGTTATCGATCAGGCTGCACTCGACGCGTTGGATACGGAGATCCATGCTGAAGTCGATGCGGCCGTGAAGTTCGCGGACGAGAGCCCGGATCCCGATCCCGACGAGCTCTACACCGACGTGCTGGTCGACTGATGGCGACGCTCACCTACCGGGACGCCCTGAATCAGGCGCTGCGCGAGGAAATGCAGCGCGATCCCAACGTGTTTCTGATGGGCGAAGAGGTTGGGGTCTATCAGGGAGCTTATAAGGTGAGCCGTGGGCTGCTGGAGGAGTTCGGCCCCAAGCGTATCGTCGACACGCCGATCGCGGAGCTGGGGTTCGCCGGGATCGGCGTGGGTGCCGCGATGGGCGGGCTGCGCCCAGTCATCGAGTTCATGACGTGGAATTTCGCGGTCCTGGCGCTCGATCAGATCGTGAATTCCGCCGCCAAGATGCTGTACATGTCGGGCGGGCAGATTCCCCTGCCGATCGTGTTCCGCGGCCCGAACGGCGCCGCACTCCAGCTCTCCTCGCAACACTCGCAGGCGTGGGAGAGCTGGCTCGCGCACATCCCCGGTCTCAAGGTCGTCGCGCCAGCGACGCCGGCCGATGCCAAGGGGCTCCTCAAGTCCGCGATCCGCGACAACAATCCGGTCATCGTGCTCGAGGGCGAGATGTTGTACAACCTGAAGGGCGACGTCCCCGACGGCGAGCACATCGTCCCGATCGGACGCGCGGACGTCAAGCGCGAGGGGACCGATGTCACGCTCGTCTGCCACTCCAAGACCCTCACCGTTGCCCAAAAGGCGGCCGATCAGCTCGCCGAGCAGAACGTGTCCGCTGAGGTGCTCGACCTGCGATCCCTCCGCCCGCTGGACGAAGCCGCGATTCTCGAATCGGTCAAGAAGACCAACCGCGCGGTCGTCGTCGAGGAAGGGTGGCCACACGCCGGAATCGGTGCGCAGATCGTGGATCTCATTCAGCGCGACGCGTTCGACGACCTCGACGCGCCGGTGCAGCGCGTGACTCAGGCTGACGTGCCCATGCCCTACAACAAGCTTCTCGAACGCGCCGCCAAGGCGTCACCCGAGAAGGTCGTGGCCGCCGCGCGCCGCGTGCTGTACCTCGAGTAGCGCCATGGCCACCAAGGTCCACATGGAGGCGCTGTCGCCCACGATGGAGGAAGGGCGCCTCGTGAAGTGGACGAAGCACGAAGGGGACCCGGTGAAGTCCGGCGACACGCTCGCCGAGGTGGAGACCGACAAGGCCGTCATGGAGTTGGTCGCCCGGGCCGATGGGCAGCTGCTGAAGGTCATGGTGCCCGAAGGGACGACCGTGCCGGTCGGCAGTGTCGTCGCGTGGATCGGGAAGCCCGGAGAAAAAGTAGATGGAACCGGGAGCCGGGAGCCGGGAGCTGCAAAGACCGCGGGAGCGGGGAGCCGGGAGCAGGGAGCAATCAAACCACCGACACCCGCTCCAGTAACCGCTCCGGCACCAGCTCCCGCCGCACCTGCCGACGCAACTCGTGTCAAGGCCTCTCCGCTCGCGAAGCGAATTGCGAAGGAGGCTGGGGTCGATCTCAAGCTTGTCCAAGGCTCAGGGCCGGGCGGGCGTGTCATCAAACGCGATGTCGAAGCTGGCGCGACGCAGGCTCGAGCGGTCGTTCCTGCTCCCCGCTCCCCGCTTCCTGCTCCCTCGGGCACGCCATACGAGGACGTCCCCCTCACCCAGATCCGCAAGACGATCGCGAAGCGTCTCGCCGCGTCGATCGGGCCGATACCGCACTTCTTCCTGACGACCGAGGTCGACATGGAGCGCGGCGCCGAGGCGCGCGAGGCGCTCAACAAGCAGCTCGGCGACGAAGGCGGGAAAATTTCGTTCAACGACATCATCATCAAAGCCGTTGCGCTCGCACTGGTGCAGCACCGCGCGTGCAACGCCTGGTTCCAGGACGACCACATCCGCTATTGGAACGAGGTGCACATCGGGATGGCCGTCGCCATCGAGGATGGCCTCATCACCCCCGTGATCCGCAACGCCGACGTGAAGAGCCTGCGGGAAATCGCCGTCGAGTCACGCGAGCTGGCCGGCCGAGCGCGGAATCGCCGCCTGAAGCCCGAGGAATACACCGGCGCCACGTTCAGCGTCTCGAACCTCGGCATGTTCGATATCGATCAATTCACCGCCGTGATCAACCCGCCCGAGGCCGGCATCGTGGCCATCGGCAGCATCGTGGCGAAGCCCGTCGCGGAAGGGGATCGCGTCGTCGTGCGGCGGCGGCTCCGCCTGACGATGAGCTGCGACCATCGCGTGATCGATGGCGCCACGGGCGCGGTGTTCTTGAAGACGTTGAAACAGATGCTCGAAAACCCGTTGGCGATGCTGCTCTAAGGAGTCTCTGTGGCGAGTTTTGACGTCATCATTCTCGGCGGCGGCCCCGCAGGCTATATCTGCGCGATTCGGAGCGCCCAACTGGGCCTCGGCACGGCCGTCGTGGAACAGGAGAAATTAGGCGGAGTGTGCGTCAACATCGGGTGCATTCCGACGAAAGCCCTGCTGCATTCCGCCTACATCGCCAACCTGCTGAAGGAATCGAAGGAATTCGGGGTGGAAGCAAGCGGTGTCAAAACCGACTACGGCGTCGCAATGAAACGCTCTCGTCGGGTGAGCGATCAGAACTCGAAAGGCGTCGAGTTCCTGATGAAGAAGCACAAGATCACCGTCATCAAAGGCACGGGCGTAGTGCAGCCCGGCCGAAAGGTAAAAGTTGGCAACGAGGTTCACGACGCAAAGAAAGCCGTCGTGATCGCCACGGGCTCCCGCGTGAAAGGCATTCCGCAGATTGGCCTGGAAATCAACAAGACGACGGTGATCTCATCGGATGAAGCGCTGCTGCTCGAGCGAGTGCCTGACTCGCTCGCCATCATCGGCGCGGGTGCGGTCGGGATGGAGTTCGCCGACATCTTCCAGGCGTTCGGGGTCAAGGTGACGTTGATCGAAGCCCTTCCCCGCATCCTGCCGATCGAGGACGCCGAATCATCCGACACGTTGAGCAAGAGCTACCGCAAGCGCGGCATTGAGGTGATCGCCGGCGCGAAGGTCACCAAGGCCACCGTCGGAAAGGACAAAGTGACGCTCGACGTCGAGGCGGGCAGCGAAAAGAAGCAGGTAACCGCAGCTGCCGTCCTCATGGCAGCGGGCCGGGCCGTGAACACCGAAAATATCGGCCTGAAGGAATGCGGCATTCAGCTGACCGACCGCGGCTTCATCAAGATCGACAAGAATCTCCAGACAACCGCAACCGGGTACTACGCGATCGGGGACGTGGCGGGGCCGCCGATGCTGGCGCACAAGGGCTTTCGTGAGGGGTCGGTGGTGGCCGA
>DATGVC010000171.1:0-3680 GCA_035300745.1 Gemmatimonadales bacterium
CCCGCTGGGCCGTTCCCACCGGTCCCGCCCCCATGGTCGCGGTCGGACGGCGCTTCTGCTCGACTTCATCGAGGTCAGCCCGCAGCTCGGCGGCGTTGGCATAGCGATCGTCGGGGTGCTTGGCGAGACACTTCATCACGACGCGCTCGAACCGCTTCGATAGCTCCGGGCGTTTGCGTCGCAGCGACGGCGGCGGATCCTCGACGTGCATGCGCGCCAGCTCGAACCAATCGTTCGAGCTGAACGGCACCTCGCCCCTCGCGGCCTTGTAGAGCGTGACGCCCAGCGCGTAGAAGTCGACGCGCTGATCGAGCCGCCGCCCCTGGGCCTGTTCCGGCGACAGATAGTGCGGCGTTCCGATGGTCATGTTCACGCCCGTCGACGCCACATAGCCCGAGACGGCGCGCGCGATGCCGAAGTCGGTGAGGACCGCGCCCCCGTCCGAGCGGATCAGCACGTTGTCCGGCTTCAGGTCGCGATGAATGACGCCCTGCTGGTGCGCGAATTCCAGCGCCGAGGCGATGTCGTGGGCCAACCGCAGGATGTCCTCCTCCGGAAGGGGGCCCTCGCGCGCGATGCGCGCGCCGAGGCTGTCGGCGCACAGGTCCATGGCGAAGTAGACGTGCTCCCGCGTCTTCGCAACCGAGCGGATGCGGATGATGTTGGGGTGCTCGAGCTTCGCGGCGGTCGCGCTCTCGTTGCGAAAGCGGCTCTCGAACTGGGGATCGCCGGCGTAGCGGGGCTTCAAGACCTTGATCGCGACCGGGGTGCCGTCCTGCTCCCGCCCGACGAACGCCCATGCAAAGCCCCCCTGGCCGAGCAGTCGCTCCAGGGTGTACGGGCCAAGCGTCTGGCCGACGAGGTCGGTGGCGGCGTTGGTCACAGATCCACTTTACAAAGGGGTGTAAGCCGGTTAACCTACGGCGCTTCCAACGATTAGGGAACTGGGACGATGTACGACAAGACGACGCCGGTCAGGAAACACGGGCTGCACGAGCGGGACACCGGCTCCAGCCGGGTTCAGGTCGCGCTGCTCACCGAGCGCATCAACAGCCTCACCGAGCACTTCCGGGTTCACGCGAAGGACTTCCACGGGCAACGCGGCCTGCTCCGCATGGTCAGCCGCCGCCGCCGCCTGCTGGAGTACTTGAAGCGCACCGATCTCGCGAAGTACCGGCAGCTCATCGACGAGCTCGGTCTCCGACATTAGGTCGCGCAAGGCGTCGTGCTGAGCCGCCCCGGCAAGAGCACCGGGGGGGGCGCTTAGCACATTTCCAATGCTCTAGACAGGTAACGCAGTGAAGCGAGTAGATACGACTTTTGCCGGTCGCAACCTGAGAATTGAATCGGGGCGACTGGCCAGGCAGGCGGCAGGCTCATGTCTCGTGCAGTTCGGGGAAACGGTCGTCCTGGCCGCCGTGACTGTCTCCGAGAACCTCTCGAACCTTCCGTACTTTCCCCTGACCGTCGAATACCGCGAGAAGGCCTACGCCGCCGGCAAGATTCCCGGCGGCTTTTTGAAGCGCGAAGGCCGGCCCTCCGACGAAGAGGTCACGTCGGCGCGCGTCATCGACCGCGGCGTGCGGCCGCTCTTTCCCGAAGGCTTCAAGAACGAAGTGCAGGTCTTCGTCTATGTGCTCTCGGCCGACCAGGAGAACGACGCCGATGTGTTGGGCGTCGTGGCCGCTTCGACCGCGCTCTCGCTCTCGAAGGTGCCATGGAACGGACCGATCGCCGCCGTGCGCGTCGGCCGCGTCGAAGGCGCCTGGATCCTCAATCCCACCTTCCAACAGCTCGAATTCTCGGATGTCGATCTCACCGTCTCCGGCTCGCGCGAATCGATCGTTATGGTCGAAGGTGGCGCGCTCGAGCTGACCGAGGCGGAGATCATCAAGGGCCTCGAAGTCGCCCACAAGGGGATCAAGGAGCTGCTCGGCGTCGCCGATCAGGTCGTCGAAGCGGTTCAGCAGCCCAAGATGGAATGGACAAAGGCCGAGCCACCAGCGGAGCTCGTGGCGCGCGTGAAACAGCTGGCGGAATCCCGTGTCGAAGAAGCGCTCACCCTCGCGGTGAAGGCCGAGCGGACGCAGGCACTCAGCGCAATCAAATCCACGATCGTCGAGCAGCTTGCCGAGGAGTTCCCCGACAAGCTGCGCGAGATTGCCGAGGTGATCGAAGAGATCGAGTACAAGACGATGCGCGAGCGGGTGCTGACCGCGGGCGAGCGCGTCGATGGTCGCGATCTCGACACGGTGCGGCCGATCGCGTGCGAAGTGGGCTGGTTGCCGCGCGCGCACGGCTCGGCGCTGTTCACACGCGGGCAGACCCAGGCGCTCGCGACCGTGACGCTGGGCACGACGGACGACGAGCAGCGCATCGACTCGATCGACGTGGCGCAGGAGACGACGAAGTCGTTCATGCTGCACTACAATTTCCCGCCGTTCTCGACCGGCGAAGTGAAGCCGGTGCGCGGCGTCTCGCGCCGCGAGATCGGCCACGGCGCGCTCGCCGAACGGGCGCTGCAGGCGGTGCTGCCGCCGTACGAGCAGTTCCCCTACACGCTCCGGATCGTCTCCGAGATCCTTGAATCCAACGGCTCGTCGTCGATGGCGACGGTGTGCAGCGGCTCGCTGGCGCTGTTCGATGCCGGCGTGCCGGTGAAGTCCGCATGTGCCGGCGTGGCGATGGGCCTCATCACCGACGGCAAGCGCACCGCGATTCTCACCGACATTCTCGGCACCGAGGATCACCTGGGCGACATGGACTTCAAGGTGGCCGGGACCCGGGATGGCGTGACGTCCATTCAGATGGACATCAAGGTCGAGCGGCTGGATTGGAAAGTCATCAGCGAGGCATTGGACAAGGCGCGCAAGGCGCGGGTGCACATTCTCGACATCATGCAGCAGGCGATGCCCGAGCCGCGCTCGCAGCTCTCCAAGTACGCGCCTCGCATCATCACGATTCAGATCCGTCCCGACAAGATCGGCGACCTCATCGGTCCCAAGGGCAAGACGATCCGTGGCATCCAGGAGCAGACCGGCGCCCAGATCAACGTGGAGGACACGGGTGTGGTCACGATTTCAGGGGTAGGTGAAGCGGCAGAGCGTGCCCGCGACATCGTCGCCGGTCTCATGCAGGAGCCAGAAGTCGGCAAGGTGTACGAGGGCGTCGTGAAGAGCACGACGGCATTCGGCGCCTTCGTCGAGATCATCCCGGGTGTCGAAGGGTTGCTCCACATCTCCGAGCTGCAGCATGGTCGCACCGAAAAGACGGAAGACGTCGTGAAGAAGGGCGATCATTTGAAGGTGAAGCTGCTCGAGGTGGACGAGCGGGGCCGGATGCGGCTGTCCCGGAAAGCGCTCATCGAGAAGAACTAGCGTGGCCTACACGCTAGATACGGTCCGTCTGGACCGGGAAATCCACCGCACAGCCGCCCCCAACGGGGTGACTGTGCTCAGCGAGCGGGAGCCCAACGTCCGGTCGGTGGCGCTCGGCGTCTGGGTCCGCACCGCCAGCGCGCACGAGCCGCGCCCCAAGATGGGCGTCTCGCACCTGCTGGAGCACATGGTGTTCAAGGGCACGGAGCGGCGCACGGCGCAGGAGATCGCGCTGTCGCTGGAGTCGCGCGGCGGATCGCTCGACGCCTACACGTCACGCGACTCCACGGCGTATCACGCGCG
>DATGVC010000172.1:0-2187 GCA_035300745.1 Gemmatimonadales bacterium
TGCGCGCCGCCGATATGCATGGCGTGACTCGTGGCGCCTTGATCGGCGCAGAATTGCGCCAGCTCGTAGGTGGCCACGATCGTCGCCTTGTGCCGCTGCGAGAGCGCGACCGCGTCACCCAGGTGGTCGCCATGGCCGTGCGAGAGCAGGATTGCGTCGAGGTGGGGCAACTGATCGGGTCCGATCACGGCGGCGGGGTTACCGGTGAGAAATGGGTCGATGATGACGCGTTTCCCGTCCCGCTCCAGCACAAAACAGGCGTGTCCGTGGAATGTCGCTTTCACTCTCCAACATGCTTCGCGTACGCGTCGGCGCGGAGCAGCCCCTCCAATTCTTTGGCGTCTTTGAGCTTCACCTTGACCATCCACCCCTGGCCGTAGGGATCGCGATTCACGAGCGCCGGGTCCTGCTCCAGTGCCTTGTTTGCTTCCACAACGGTACCAGCGATGGGCGAGTACAACTCCGACACCGCCTTGACGGCCTCGATCGTCCCGAAGACGTCGTGCTGCTTGAACGCGGCTGCCCCTTTGGGTAGCTCGACGAACACGACGTCTCCTAGCTCCCCCTGCGCGTAGTCGGTGATTCCGACTTCCACGATCTGCGGATCGCTGCTCTCGCGCACCCACTCGTGGTCCTTTGTGTAGCGGAGGTCTTTTGGAATGCTCGACATGGGTGCGGAGCCTACAACAGGTCCGCTCGAGGCGCCAGCCCTGCGCCATCCTCTTCGCTGAGAGCGACGCGGGTCTCACCCCATGGTCTCAGGTCGAGCCGGACGGCGATCGGATCGGGATCAGGCGACAGATGATACAGGCGGCAGGGACGGGGTGGGACCGCGGCATCCCAGGCGGCGCGTGCGCCCTCCGCGGCCTGCGCCGTGGCGACGATGGAGAGCGGCGTGACGGCCTTCAGCGTTTTCCCCAATCCTTTCACGGTCGTATGCTCGACGCGCATCCCGGCATCGCGGTAGCGGCGCGCGATTGCCTCCAGCACCGGTGCGGCCGCGTCCTTGGCATCCAGCGCGCAGAGCAGCAGGGTTTGTCCGGGAACTTCATTCCGCACGCCGGCGCGCGCCGCCCGTCTCCGGAGCTCGGCGAAGACGCTCTCCGCCTGTTGTTCCAGCTCGGCCATTGTCCCGGCGTTGTCGATGACATACTGGCTCTGCGGCCGCTTGCGCTCCGCCGGCATCTGCGCGGCGATCATGCGGTCGGCGTCCTGGTTCGAGAGCCCCCGCAGAGCGCGCAGCCGAGTCCGGCGCAGGGCGACGGGCGCGTCGACCAGGACGATGGCGTCGAACTGCGCCGGATCAAGCACTTCGAATAGCAGCGGGATGTCGTTGATCACGATCGCATCGCCCCGCTCCTGCGCCGCCCGTTGCAGCTCGAGCCGGCGCTGCTGCACCGCGGGGTGGACGATCGCGTTGAGCGCCGCGAGGGCCGTATCGTCGCCCATGACCTTGCCGCGCAGCGCGGCACGGTCGAGCGTGCCGTCCTGGCCCAGCACGTCGGCACCGAAGCGGCCCGCGATCGCCGCAAGGACGGCACTTCCGGGCGCCTGCGCTTCGCGGGCGAGGGCGTCCGCGTCGATGACGGTGGCCCCCCATTTTCGGAACAGGTCGACGACGGTCGATTTCCCCGCCGCGACGTTACCGGTCAGGGCTACGTTGAGCATTTAGAGCAACGCGGTTTGATCTGCGTCGTGTCTTGGCACCCGGTGGCAGTGCCGGCAGCGCGCTTCGTACGATTCCCGTCCACCGACCATGATAATTGGACTGTCCCAGAGTGCCGGCTTTCCGTTGACGAGCCGCTGATTCCTGGTCGCCGGACCGCCGCACACGACGCAGATCGCCTGGAACTTGTCCACCACCTCGGCGATGCACATGAGGGTCGGCATGGGACCGAACGGCAGCCCGCGGAAATCGACGTCGGTCCCCGCGAGTATGACGCGCACGCCCCGGTCGGCGAGGCGGTTCGCCAGGTCGATGATGCCGTCGTCGAGGAACTGCGCCTCGTCCACGGCGACGACTTCTGTGCTGTCGCGCAGGCGGCGCGAGATCTCTTCGGCCGAATCGACCGGCTCAGCCTCGACCGTCACGCCGTCGTGCGACGAAACCGAGAACAGCCCGGCGTAGCGCGCATCTAGATGGGACTTAAAGACTTGCACTTGCTTGCGTGCGATGACCGCGCGGCG
>DATGVC010000173.1:0-7127 GCA_035300745.1 Gemmatimonadales bacterium
GATGGTGGTGATCAAGCAGGGCGAGCACGGCGCGCTGCTCGTGGATCCGGACACGACGTTCAAGGTGCCGGCGTACCCGTTGCAGGAAGTATTCGACCCGACCGGCGCGGGCGACGCGTTCGCGGGCGGCTTCATGGCACACGTGGCCCGCACCGGTGATCTCGCGTTTCCCAACTTGCGCCGGGCAATGGTCTATGGATCGGCGATGGGATCGCTTGCGGTGGAAGCGTTCGGCGTCCAGCGCCTGGAGCGCGTCACGCTGCCGGAAGTGCGCGGCCGCGTAAAGGCGTTTCGCGACCTCGTCCACTTCTCGTTGGACGGCGAAGAGTGAGCAAGGCCCACCCGGACCGCTACGCCGCCGCCGGCGTCAGGCTCGATACAGCGGAGGAGGCAAAGCGGCGCATCGCCGAGCTGGTGCGCGCGACGCGCACGCCGCTGGCGCGCGGAGCAGTCGGCGGATTTGGCGGCATGGTGCGCGTGCCCGAAGGCTACAAGAAGCCCGTGCTCGTACTGTCGACCGACGGCGTGGGATCGAAGGTGCTCGTGGCCGCCGCAGCGGGGGTCCACGACTCGGTCGGGGAAGATCTCGTCAATCACTCGGTCAACGACATTCTGGTGCACGGCGCCACGCCGCTCGCGTTTCTCGACTACATCGCAACCGGGAATCTCGTACCGGAGATCGCGGCGCAGATCGTCACCGGCGTGGCCCGGGGCTGTCGCGCGCACGACATGACGCTGGCCGGCGGCGAAACGGCGCAAATGCCGGATCTGTACCAGCCGGGTCATTACGATCTGGCGGGGTCGATCGTCGGCGTGGTCGACGAGGACAAGGCGCTGCACGGTGATCGCGTGACGGCCGGCGACCAGCTTGTCGGCTACGCATCCACCGGCCTGCACACCAATGGCTATACGCTGGCGCGCAAAATCGTCTTCGATGGGATGAAGCTCGGCCTCGACGATCCATTCCCCGAGACGGAGCAGTCGGTGCGGCAGGTGCTCCTCGCCGTGCATCGCAGTTACGCGGCAGCGCTGCGACCCCTGCTCGACGACGTCCATGCGCTGGCGCACGTGACCGGCGGTGGGATTGCCGGCAACCTCGTGCGCGTGCTGCCAGCCGGTGTGGAGGCGGTGGTGGATGCGGGCAGTTGGCCCTGGCCCCCGCTCTTCCGCGTGCTCATGCGCGCCGGGCAGGTCGGCCGGGACGAGATGCGGCGCGTGTTCAATCTCGGCGTGGGGATGATCGCCTGTGTCGCGCGTGACGATGTCGAACGCGTCGTGCGCGCGGCCGCCCGCGCGCAGGTGCCGGCGTGGATCATCGGCGAGATCCGGCCGGCACGGAAAGGTGCGTCCGCAGCGGCGGTGCGCTTTGAAGAGAGATAACGAGCGGGAGCTGGCGGCCATGCGTCGAGCGCTCGAGCTGGCGTGGCGCGGATGGGGCCGCGTCTCCCCCAATCCGCTCGTCGGCGCCGTGGTGCTGCGCGGCGACGAGACGGTCGCCGAAGGCTGGCATGCCGAATTCGGCGGCCCGCATGCGGAGCTGAACGCCTTGCACGCCGCGGGGGAGAAAGCTCGCGGCGCGACCCTCGTCGTCAGCCTCGAGCCCTGCGCGCATCAGGGCAAGACACCGCCCTGCACGGATGCGATCCGCGCGGCCGGCGTGCGGCGCGTCGTCGCGGCGGTGCGCGATCCCGATGTTGAGGCGCGCGGCGGCGTCGAAGTGCTGAAGCGCGCCGGCATCGAGACGCAGATCGGCCTGCTCGCGGAAGACGCCGCCGCGCAGAACGCCCCTTTCCTCTTTACGCGCCTCCAGACCGACCGGCCCTTCGTCGCCCTGAAGCTCGCGACGTCCATCGATGGCCGGATCGCGGATGCGGGCGGCCGCTCGCAGTGGATCTCCGGCCCGGAGGCACGCGACCACGTCCACTGGCTGCGGGCGGGCTTCGACGCGATCGCCGTCGGGGGCACGACGGCGCTGACCGACAATCCACAGCTCACCGCGCGCGGCGGGCTCACGCCGCGCAAGCCGCCGGTCCGCATCGTGTTCGATCGGCGGGCGATGCTCAACCTGGGTGTGTCGTTGGTCCAGACGGCGCGCGAAGTGCCGACCTGGGTCGTCGCGTCTCCCGAAGCGCCGATGGCGAACGTCTCGGTGCTCGAGGGCAACGGCGTACGCGTCTTTCGCCCCGAGGGACTGGCGCAAGCCTTCGCTCAGCTGCGGCTCGCCGGGATCCAATCGTTGTTATGTGAAGGCGGCGGAGCGCTCGGCACCAAGCTGCTAAAGGAGGGGCTCGTGGATCGGCTCTATTGGGTGCAGGCTCCGGTGTGGCTCGGTGAGGGCGCGGTGCCTGCGTTTCCAGGCGTTCCGGCATTTGCGCTCGCCGACGCGCCGCGCTGGATCCCCGTGGAGCGGCGCCCGCTGGGCTCTGATACATTATTGGTCTTGGATCGACGGCTATGTTTACCGGAATCGTAAGCGCCGTTGGGCGCGTCGAGTCCGCTTCCCCAAACGGGGGAAGGGGGAAGGGGGACGGGGGAAGGGTGCTGCACATCCGGGCCCCCTACCGTGGATTGAAGAAGGGCGAGAGCATCGCGGTCAACGGCGCCTGTCTGACCGTCGAGAAGGTGGTGAAGGGCGGGTTCACCGTTCACGCGGTGCAGACAACGCTCGGGCGTACCCTGATCGGGGAGTGGCAGAAGGGCCGCAGCGTCAATCTGGAGCGTGCCGTGCGCGCGGCCGACCTCATGGGCGGTCATATCGTCCAGGGTCACGTGGACGGCGTGGCCACCGTCGCGCGAGTGGTTGATGCCGGGGACGCACGACTGGTCGATGTCGCGGTGCCGACGGATGTCGCCGCCGTGACGATTCTGCACGGGGCCATCACTGTTGACGGCGTCAGTCTGACGGTGAACGCAATTCCAGGCCCCGGCGTTGTGCAGGTGTCGCTCGTGCCGTTCACGCGGGAGCACACGACATTAGGGCGACTGGCAACGGGTGACCGGGTACACGTCGAGGCGGATGTTCTTGGAAAGTACGTGAGGCAGCTATGTCGTTCAGCGCAGTAGAACAGGCGATTGCGGACATTCGGGCAGGCAAGCTGGTCATCGTAGCGGATGACGAGCGGCGCGAGAACGAGGGTGATCTCGTCGGCGCCGCCGAAAAGGTCACCGCCGACATGATCAACTTCATGGCGACGCATGCGCGCGGGCTGATCTGCATGCCCCTCACGCCCGCGCGTTGCCAGGCGCTTGGCCTGCCGCAGATGACCGAGCACAATAACGAATCGCACGAGACCGCGTTCACGATCAGCATCGACGCCGCGGCGCGCTTTGGCGTGACCACGGGAATTTCCGCCGCCGACCGCGCCGCGACCGTCCGCGTCGCGATCGATCCCTCGACCGTCCCCAGCGATTTGCGCCGGCCCGGCCACATTTTTCCGTTGCGCGCGCGTCCGGGCGGGGTGCTGCAGCGCGTCGGCCAGACCGAAGCGAGCATCGACCTCGCGCGGCTTGCCGGGCTGTATCCCGCGGGCGTCATCTGCGAGATCCTCAATGCCGACGGATCGATGGCGCGCCGTCCCGACCTCGAACGCTTCGCGCAGCAGCATGGCCTCACCTTCATCACCGTCGCCCAGCTCGTCGCCTACCGGCTGAAGCACGAGCGGCTGGTGCATCGCGTCGCCGAGGCGCGGCTCCCGACCCCGTTCGGCGAATTCCGGATCATCGGCTACCGGAATGACGTGGATGAGGCGGAGCACATCGCCCTGGTCTACGGCGATGTCGCGGGCAAGCAGCAGGTGCTGGTGCGGATGCACTCCAAGTGCCTGACTGGCGACGTCTTCGGCTCGGCGCGCTGCGACTGCGGCTGGCAGCTGCACAGCGCGATGCGGATGATCGCGGAAGCGGGCGCCGGCGCCGTCGTGTACCTCGACCAGGAAGGACGAGGCATCGGCCTCCTCAACAAGCTCAAGGCGTATGAGCTGCAGGATCAGGGGCACGACACCGTCGAAGCCAACGAGAAGCTCGGTTTCAAGCCGGACCTGCGGAACTACGGCATCGGCGCGCAAATCCTGCTCGACCTCGGGTTGTCCTCGATCCGGGTGCTGACGAACAATCCGATGAAGCTGGTCGGTCTCGAAGGGTACGGGCTCGAGATCGTCGAGCGGCTCCCCATTGTGCCGGCGCCGTCGGATGAGAATCGGGCCTACCTCGACGTCAAGCGGGACAAGCTCGGCCACTTCCTCACTCACTGATCGTGCCACACAGAGCCCCACCCGCGGCGCGCACGTCCAACCGCCAGCGGCGTGTGGCGATCGTTGTCAGCCGCTTTCACGAGAATGTCACCACGAAACTGCTCGACGGCGCGCGTGACGCGCTGCGCCGTGCCGGTATCGCGGACACGAACGTGGAAGTCACATGGGCACCCGGCGCCTTCGAGCTACCCGTTCTCGCGGAAGCCGCCGCCGCGAGTGAGCGCTTCGACGCGATCGTGGCGTTGGGGTGCGTGATCCGCGGCGAGACGCCGCACTTCGAATACGTCGCGGGCGAGGCGGCGCGTGGCCTCGGCAACGTTGCGCTGGCACATCGCATAGCGGTCGGGTTCGGCGTGCTTACCACGGAGACCGAGACTCAGGCGTTGGCGCGGGTCAGCAAAGGTGCCGAGGCGGTGCAGGCGGCCCTCGAGACCGCCGACGCGCTCGAGAGGCTCGGTGCAGCGCCCCGAGACTAAAGCGCGCGCGCGGGCGCTCCAGCTGCTATACGCGTGGGAGCTTTCGGGCGGACCGACGATTGAAACCGTTGTCGCCCGCGTGGCGGCGATGTACGGCCGAGCGCCCGGGGGTTACGACCGCGGCGCAGACCTCGCAGCCAAGGCGATCGCCGGCCTCCCCGAGTTCGATCGGCGGATCGCGGACGCCGCAGAGCACTGGCGGCTCGAGCGCGTGGGCGTCGTGGAGCGCAACATTCTGCGGCTCGCGCTCGCCGAGCTCGACGAGGCGTCGACCCCTGCGCGCGTGGTGATCGATGAAGCGGTGAAGCTCGCGCACTGGTTCGCCGGCTCGCGCGCGCCGGCGTTCGTCAATGGCGTCCTCGATGCCGTCGCCCGTGAGACCGGCGCGCTGTGAGAATCCTGCTCGTCAATTGGAACGACCGGGAAAACCCTCAAGCCGGCGGTGCGGAAATCCATCTTCACGAATTATTCGGCCGAATCGCCCAGTGGGGGGGGGGGCACGAGATCCATCTCATTGCGAGCGGCTGGCCCGGGTGCCCGCCGCGCGCCGTCGTGGACGGCATTCAGGTCACGCGGATAGGCGGTCGCCATAGCTTCGCCGTGCGCGGACGCGGCGCGGTGCGAGCAGCGCTGCGTCAGACGCAGTTCGACGTGGTGGTCGAGGACATCAACAAGATCCCGCTCTTTCTTCCGACGCTGACTCGCCTGCCGTTTGTGGCGATCGTGCCACACCTTTTCGGGACGACCGCCTTCGCCGAGGCCAGTGCGCCGCTGGCGTCGATCGTGTGGGCCGCCGAGCTGCCGATCCCCTGGGTGTATGGGAAGGCTGCGTTCCACGCGATTTCGGAGAGTACGCGCGACGACCTGGTGCGCCGCGGAATTCGGGCCGAGCGGATTGTCGTCATCCACCCGGGGGTTGATGCTGACCGCTACCATCCCGATCCTGGTACGCCCCGCGCCGAACGCCCGACGTTCTTGTACCTGGGCCGATTGAAGCGTTATAAAGGAGTGGAGTTTGCCTTGCGGGCTGTGGCCGCGGCGCGTCAGGCACGCGACGACATTACGCTGGATATCTGCGGGCAGGGCGACGATCGCCCACGCCTCGAACGGGTGGCCGCGGAGCTGGGACTGGGAGACGCCGTCCGATTCCTGGGTTTCGTGTCGGAAGACGAAAAACTGCGCTTGCTGCGCCGCGCGTGGGCGGTGGTATTCCCGAGCCCGAAGGAAGGGTGGGGTATTACCAACGTCGAGGCGGCGGCGAGCGGAACGCCGGCGCTTGCCTCGGACAGCCCCGGCTTGCGTGAATCGGTGCAGCACGGCGTAACGGGATACCTGGTGCCGCACGGTGATTTGCGCGCGCTGGCGGACCGCATGCTGGCATTGGCCGGGGACCGATCGTTGGTCGACCGCCTCGGCCGCGCGGCCCGCAGCTTCGCCGAAGGGCTGTCATGGGACACGGCGGCGCGCGCCACGCTGGCGCACATCGAGCAAACAGTTGCCGCACGCGAAAGGAAACGCTGAATGCGGATCACCATCACCGCCCGCCACACCGAAATCGATGAGGATTTGCGCGCGCACGCCAGAGAGCTCGTCGAGAAAGTCGCGAAGCTCGTCCGACGGCCCCATCACGCGCAGCTGATTTTCACCGAGGATCATGGTGAAGCGGGTGTTGAGATCGAGCTGCACGCACCCCGCGGCCGTGTCCACGTCGCCAAGTCGCGGGCGGCTGATCTCCGGTCGGCGCTCGACGCCGCCATCGCGCGCGTGAAGCGCCAGCTGCTCGACGGGAAAGAGACCCCGCGCGCGCGACGCACGGCGCGGCGCTCCAAGGTGCCCGGGACACGGTGAACGCTCCGACCGCGACGACTCCCCCCGCTCCCCCCCGGCTCAAGGTCGGGGATCTCCTTGCCCGCAAGGGCGATCCGCTGCAGCTCGAGCTGCTGACGGCCGAGATCGGTCTCGACCGCGAGATCCGTTCTCCGGAGGCGTCGAGCCCCGGCCTCGTGCTGGCGGGGTACACAGCGCGCTTCGTGGGCACCGACCGCCTTCATATCCTGGGCGAGACCGAGATCACGTATCTCGCGTCCCTCGATGCGAAGGCGCGCAGCAAGGCGATTCAGACGTTCCTTTCCTACGCCCTGCCGTGCGTGATCATCACAAAAGGGCAGGACGCCCCCGAAGAGCTGCTCGTCGTGGCGCGCGACAAGGGCATCCCGGTCATCCGCACGCGGCTCAAGACGGCCGAGTTCTACCGGCGGCTCAAGCCGTTTCTCGACGATGCCTTCGCGCCGCGTACGACCGTGCATGGCTCGCTCGCCGATGTGTTCGGCGTGGGGCTGCTGTTTCGCGGCCGCTCCGGGATCGGCAAGAGCGAGTGCGTCCTCGATCTCGTCGAGCGCGG
>DATGVC010000174.1:0-2920 GCA_035300745.1 Gemmatimonadales bacterium
GTACTCGCTCGGGTGCGTCGTCTACGAGATGCTGGCGGGCGAGCCACCGTTCACCGGGCCGACGGCGCAAGCAATTCTCGCGCGCCACATTCACGAGCGTCCTCCCTCGATCCACGTGATTCGCCCGGGCATCCCATCAACGATCGAGCAGGCGATCAATCGGGCGTTGGCAAAGGCGCCGGCCGACCGCTTTGCCTCCGCAGCGGAATTCGGCGCTGCGCTCGCCGCGGCGGATACAACACAGCTGGAATCACCGCGCTGGCACCGGCTACTCGTGCCGGGAGTCGTCACCACGGTCGTGGTGCTGGGCGCCTGGATGGCCTGGCAGCGTTGGGGAGGAGGGCAACCCGCGACAGCATCCACACCAACCTCGCCTGATCCGACACGAATGGCCGTGCTGTATTTCTCGGATCGCAGCGAGAACGGAACGCTGCGTCACGTCGCGCACGGTCTGACGGAGGACTTGATCGACGAGCTCAGTACCGTGTCCGCCCTCAGCGTCGTTTCGCCCAGCGGCGTGCGTCCGTACAGCGATAAAGCCATCTCGCTGGACAGCATTGTAAGATCGCTGCACGTCGGCACGATCGTCGAGGGAAGCGTTGAACGGCCCGGAACACGATTGCGTGTGCGCGTCCGGTTGATCGACGCGGCAACGGGGCAGCAGATCGAGACCGCACAAATCGAGCGGCCGTGGGGAGATCTGTTCGCGCTCCAGGCGGAGTTGGTGGACTCGGTGTCACGGTTTTTGCGCGTGCGACTCGGCCGCGAGCTGCGTCTCCGCGAGCAGCAAGCAACCACACAAAGCGTGCCCGCGTGGGAGCTCGTGCGACAGGCGGAAACGCTGGTCCAGGATGCAGAAGCATTGGACCCCGTGCGTGCCGGACGCCTGCTCGACCAGGCCGATGACCTTCTCGCCCGAAGCGAGCGCCTGGATAGTCGCTGGCGCGAGCCGATCATTGCACAGGGCTGGCTCGCGACGCAGCAGGCTGAAGTGCATGCCTATGATGCGGAGCTCGGCTGGCTCGAGAAAGGACTGGCACACGCCGAACGCGCGCTGGACATGAATCCCGACGATGCACGCGCCCTCGAGCTCCGGGGTACTGTGCGGCTGAGTCTATGGCAGCTGCCTGCGAAAGATTCCGCGCGACAGGCGTTGCTGATACAGCAGGCGGAAGAGGATCTTCGCAATGCGGTGTTGCGGTCGCCCGGGCTGGCGCGCGCGTGGAATACGCTCAGCCAGATCTATCAACAGAAAGGCGACTGGACCCAGGCCGACCTCATGTTGCGACGTGCGTTGGAGGCCGATGCATACCTCACGGAAACGGCGCGCAGCATGCAAGTGCTCATGTTCGCCGCGCTCGAGCGAGGCGATACCGCTGGTGCGCGCTCGTGGTGCACCACGGGCAGGTTACGGTTCCCCAACGACTTTCATCTGTGGGAGTGCGAGCTGACGTTGCTGGGGTGGCTCTCCAGCCGGCGCTCCGACGTGTCACGCGCCTGGTCGCTCGTCGAAACGATCGAGCGGCGCGACACAATGAGCATCCTCGCGATGGGTTGGGGCGTACGCCGACTGATGGTCGCCGCCATTCTCGCACGGGCAGGACTGTCTGACAGCGCTCAAAGCGTGATGCATGCCACACGCTCCCACGCGTCGGGCCCGGTAGTGCAAGGCCTTGAGCTCTACGAGGCGATGGTCCTCACCGAACTGGGTGACCACGAAGGCGCGTTTGGGAAGCTCGACGCCTTCCTGCGCAAATTCCCCCAGTCCCGTAGCTACATCGCGACCGCCCGCTGGTTTACTGTGTTGCACGCCGATCCAGGCTTCGCCACTGTGCTCGCCGCCAAACCCCGTTAAGGCTTACGCCCGTCGTACGGTACCGGACTCCGACGAATGTACTGAAGCATTGTCTCCCGCATCCGCGTGGCTTCGTCGAGCCCCGAGAGCGCGGCATAGTACGGCGCCACGAATTTGTCGTGCGCCGAGAGTGTGAAGAACACCGCGTCAGTCTCGTTCCCGCGACTCGACGCTCTCCACGTTGCTCCTGACCGGTTATACGCGGTGATCACGATGCTGTCGACGTCGGAGACGGGCCACGGCATGGCAGGCGGATTCCACGTCGAATCGAATCCATAGATCGTTGGCCAGGAATGCCTCACCGGAACAAACATCACGGGGCGGCCCTCGTCGCGGGGAGTAACGTACGGGCCATAAGGCCGCCCGCCCCGCACTGCCATGGCCCGCCGCCGTGCCTCTTCGAAGCTCGAGAACACGCCCACTACGGAATACGGCTCCACGGTCGAGGCAACGATCCAGATCGGTTCACCCGTGCGATACCCGTCCGCCGCAGCGGCGAGACGACGCAGCAGCCCGGCCGAGATCCGCGCGGTGTCATCCATCGCGACCGCGTTTTGGGACTGCGCGGTCGGAGCGACAGGCCCGCCTAACGGGAGTCGAAGGGTGACCAACGCAGCGCCTGCCAGGATGCTTCCGGTAACAGCGAGATGCGTGGCACGCATGTGAGCCCCCTTTTGTGCCGACACTCAAGCGATGATGTGGTGGCTGGGCCGCTAACAATGGACCGAGGTCCAACGACCCGCTAGCGTGTTGGATCGGCAACTCACAACCCCTTGGCGACACGCGGTTTGCCGACTACTTTCCGAGGCCCGATGCGGGACCTGTCGTTGTCACGCAGCCAGCTGCTGCTCCTCGCGGGAACGGCCAACCGGCCCCTCGCCGAGGAGATGGCCCAGCATTTGGGACAGCCGCTGTGCGCGGTGACGATGCGGCGGTTTGCCGACGGCGAAATCTTCGTCAAGATCGACGAGAACGTGCGCGGGCGGGATGTCTTCATCATCCAGCCCACGAACCCGCCGGCGGAAAACTACATGGAGCTGTTGCTGCTGATCGACGCGGCGCGCC
>DATGVC010000175.1:0-6528 GCA_035300745.1 Gemmatimonadales bacterium
CGACACCCCGGCGCTCGAGCTGCTCAACATCATCCTCGGCCAGGGCGAGAGCTCGCGACTCAATGTCGCCGTGGTGCGGCGCGAGAAAGCGGCGGTGGCCGCCGGCGGGATTCTCAATCCGTTCGGCTCGCGCAACGGGCCAGGGATTTTCGTCGCGTACGGAATCGTGAATCAAGGTGTGTCGGCCAACCGCATGGACAGTCTGATCGGGCTACAGCTGGACAGCATCCGCGTGAACGGCATCACCCCGGCGGAGCTGGAGAAGGCGAAGAACGTGCTGCGCTCAGGATTCATCGGCAACCGGGAGACGACGTTGGGCAAAGCTGAAGAGCTGCATCACTACCTGACGTTTCATACCGCGATCGACGAGATCAACACCGATCTCGACCGGCTACTCGCCGTTACGAGCGACGATGTGAAGCGCGTCGCCAACACCTATCTCGCGCCTGGCAATCTGACGCTGCTGATCGTCCGTGCGGGTGCGGCGCCGTCGTCCGGGGGTGGCCAGTGAAAACCGCCCGCGGTCTTGCGGCCCTGCTCCTGGCCGCCGGAACTCTCGTCGGCCAGGAGCCCTTCCCCACCCGTCCACCCGCGCCCAGCCGGCTGCGTCCCGTGCAGTTCCCACCGTTCCGCGAAGTCGCGCTGCCCAATGGGATGACCCTGCTCCTGGTCGAGAATCACGAGGAGCCGACGCTGTCGGTCAGTCTCAGCTTTCGGGCCGGCGCCGTGTACGATCCTGCGGGAAAAGAAGGCGTCGCGGCGATCGTCGCGGAGCTGCTGACTAAAGGCACACCCACGCGCAACGCCGAGCAGATCGCGGCAGCGATCGAGGGGGTGGGCGGCACCATCGGAGCCAGTGCGGGAGAGGATTTCCTCACGGTCTCGACCGACGTGCTCAGCGATCATGCCGACCTCGCGTTCACGCTGCTGGGCGATGTGACACAAAGGGCGACCTTCCCCGATCAGGAGCTCGATCTGGCGCGCACGCGGTTCCTGTCGGCGCTCGAGGTGGAGCTGTCTCAGGCCGATAACGTCGCCGCCCGCGCCTTCCAGAAAGAGATCTACGGCCGGAATCCGTACGGCCGAAACACCAGCGCCGCGTCGTACAAGGCGATTACCCGGAACGACGTCGTCACGTTTGCGGGACGTCGCGTACGGCCCGGCGGCGCGCTGCTCGTCGTCGCCGGAGATATCGCCCTGCCGCGAGCCCGGGAGCTCGCGACCCAGGCGTTCGGCGCGTGGCGCGGCGGTGCTGCTCCGACGCCGGTGTTTCGCGGCGCGCCGGCGAAGCGCGGCACCGACATCCTGCTCGTTAACCGGCCCGGCTCCGTGCAGTCGAACATCGTGATGGGCAATACGACGTTCCCGCCGACAGATACCGGTTCTTACGCGGCGCGCATCGCGACGCATGTGCTGGGTGGCGCAAGCGATTCTCGTCTGTTCATGATCCTGCGCGAGCGGAAGAGCTGGACCTATGGCTCCTATGCCGCGCTGCGCCGCAATCGCGGCCTCGGCTACTGGCTGGCGACGTTCGAGGGACGCACCGAAGTCACCGACAGCGCCCTGACCGAGCTGGTGCATCAAATCGACCGCATCCGGACCGAGACCATCCCCGACAGCGAGCTGGCGGCCGCCAAAGGGTTTCTCATCGGCAGTTTCCCGCTGACGATCGAGACGCCGCGGCAGATCGCCCAGGTCGTGACGACCGCGCGGCTGCTCGGCCTTGGCTCGGATTACGTGCAGCGCTACCGGGAGCGCCTAGCGGCAGTCACCGCGGCCCGCGCGCGCGCCGCAGGCCAGCGCGTGTTCAGGCGCGACGCGCTCAGCATCGTGGTGGTCGGGGATGCCAAGGCGCTATACGACAAGCTCAAGCCCATCGCGCCTGTCCGGCTCGTGGACATCGCCGGCAAGCCGTTGGATCCCGCCGAGCTCAATCCAACGGGCGGCCCGGTCGCGTTCGATCGCAGCCAGATCGTGGCTCGCAGCGACAGCTTCCAGGCCCTGGTGCAAGGCAATGTGTTCGGGGGACAGACAGCGAAAGTCAGCGTCGCCGGTGACTCGATCGTCTACACCGAATCGACCATAATCGGCCCCTTCCAGCAACAGTCGACCGTCGTGCTGAACGGCGACCTGTCGATGCGTCGCACCGACCAGACCGGCCTCGTCCAGGGCCAGCATACGGAGATCCACCTGACGTACGCCGGTGGACGCGTCAAAGGCACGAGCCAGTCGCCGCAAGCCAGCGGTCCGAAATCGATCACCGTCGATACGACGATTGCCGCCGGAACCATCGACGACAACGCGCTCGCCGTGTTGTTGCCAGCGCTGCAACTCGAGCAAGGCAAGACGTTCAATATGAACGTCTTCTCCTCGGGCGAAGGCGCAACGAAAGTCGTCAGCGTGAAGGTCGCCGGCATCGAGAACGTGGTTGTCCCCGCCGGGACGTTCCCGGCGTACCGACTCGAGCTGTCCGGGATGCAGCTGCCGATCGTGATGCACGTAACCCAGCAGGCGCCGCGGCGGGTCGTACGCGTCGCGCCGACGGGCGCGCCGCTGGTGTTTGAACTCGTGAAATAACAGGAGATCACAGATGCGACATCTGTCGACCGGGCTGGGATTGCTGGTCCTCGTCGCGGGGTGCGCCTCAGCGGGTGCGCGAACGACGACGGCGTCGGCTCCCCCACCACCGTCTGCGGCAGCAGCGGCAGCCAGCCAGGATACGGCGGCCGGGATCGGGCCACAGTATCCGTCGACGTACCAGCGTCATCCCAATCCGCCGGTCATCATCCGCAATGCGACGATCATGACGGCGGCCGGGCAGGAGATTCAGGGCGGCTCGATTCTCTTCAAGGACGGCCGCATCGTCGCGGTCGGAACGAGCGTCCAGGCGCCGAGTGACGCGGTCGTGGTGGACGGCACCGGCAAGTGGGTGACGCCCGGCGTGATCGACACGCACTCGCACATCGGGGTGTATGCCGCCCCCGGCACCTCTGCGGAATCGGACGGCAACGAGGCGACGAATCCGGTGACGGCTGAAGTGTGGGCGGAGCATTCATTCTGGCCGCAGGATCCGCAGATCCCGCTCGCGATCGCTGGCGGCGTCACGACGATTCAGGCGCTGCCCGGATCGGCGAATCTCATCGGCGGTCGCAGCGCGGTGCTGAAGCTCATCCCCGCGCGCTCGGTGCAGGAGATGAAGTTCCCCGGCGCGCACTACGGCCTGAAGATGGCCTGCGGCGAGAACCCGAAGCGCACGTACGGCAATCGGGGCGGTCCCGCCACGCGCATGGGCAATATGGCCGGCTACCGTGCGGCGTTCATCGGCGCGCAGGCCTATCGCCGCCGCTGGGACAAGTGGAACAAGGATCACGAGGGCGATGCGCCGGAGCGCAACCTCCGCAACGAGTCCCTCGCCGAGGTGCTGCGCGGCAATATCTACGTGCAGAACCATTGCTATCGGGCCGACGAGATGGTGCAGATGCTCGACCTCGCCCACGAGTTCGGCTTCAAGATCCGCTCGTTCCACCACGCGGTGGAGGCGTACAAAATCGCCGACGTACTGGCCCGCGAAGGCACGGCGGTGTCGATCTGGTCCGATTGGTGGGGCTTCAAGGAAGAAGCGATGGACGGGATCTATGAGAACGGCGCGCTGGTGCAGCAGGCGGGCGGGCGCGTGGTGATCCACTCCGATGATCCGGGTGGAATTCAGCGCCTGAATCAGGAGGCCGCGAAAGCGATATATCACGGGCGCCGCGCGGGCATTCCCATCACGCGTGACCAAGCGGTGCGGTGGTTCACCGCGAATCCGGCGTGGGCGTTGGGGATCGATTCGGTCGTCGGGACGCTCGAGGCAGGCAAGATGGCGGATGTCGTGCTGTGGTCCGCGGATCCGTTGTCCGTCTACGCGCAGGCACTGCAGGTTTACAACGACGGCTGGCTGGTGTACGACCGCAATGATCCCGCGCACCAGCCCAAAACCGATTTCACGTTAGGGCAGCCATGATTGCCTTCTTGCTCGCTCAGACGATCGCGATCACCGGGGGCACGGTGTATCCGGTCTCGGGACCCAAGATCGCGAATGCCACAGTGCTGATCCGTGACGGCAGAATCGCCGCTGTCGGAACCAACGTTGCCGTGCCGGCGGGCGCGACCCGCGTTGACGCCTCCGGGAAATGGGTCACGCCGGGCCTCATCGACGGCGCCGGCCAGATGGGACTGCGGGAGATCGGGGCGGTACAAGGCACCAACGAGTACACGGAGCGCGGCAATGATGTCGCGGCGGCGTTCAACGTCCTCGAGGGCATCAATCCCGCGTCCACCCTCATCGCGGTGAACCGGATGGAGGGCGTAACAACCACGCTGGCCGTTCCTGGATCGTTGGGTGTCCCGCCGAGCGGTGGTTTGATCTGGGGCCAGGCGGCGCTCATCGATCTCGACGGGGGCACGATCGAAACGATGCAGATCAAGTCGCGCGCCGCCATGGTCGCCAACTTGAGCGAGTCAGCCAAGGACGCCGGCGGAGGGTCGCGCGCGGCAGTCGCCCAACGGCTGCGCCGCGTATTGAACGACGCGCGCGAGTATGCCACGCGGCGCGCTGATTACCGGCGCCGCCAGATTCAGGATCTCAGTGCCAGCGCCCCGGATCTCGAAGCGCTACAGCCGGTCCTCCGCGGCGAGCTGCCCCTCATCGTGGTGGCGAATCGCCGCAGCGACATCGAGACGGCGCTCCGGATCGCGCGCGAGTACAAGCTCAAGCTGATTCTGGCGGGGGCCGCTGAAGGATGGATGATCCCCGGTGAGATCGCCGCGGCGGGTGTGCCGGTGCTCGTTGAACCACTCGACAACATCCCGAGCTATGACGCGCTGGGCATTCGGTACGAAAACGCACCGCTGCTCGCGAAGGGCGGCGTCAAGGTCGCGCTGATGGAAACGGCGACCGAGAACACGCGCGACTTGCGCCAGCAGGCGGGTAATGCCGTCGCGAGCGGGATGACGTGGGACCAGGCGCTGCGGGCGGTGACACTAACTCCCGCCGAGATCCTCGGCGTGGCTGATCGGTATGGATCATTGGATGCTGGGAAAGTCGCGAACGTCGTGATTTGGACTGGAGACCCATTCGACTTCTCGACTGGAGTCGAGCACGTCTTTATCCGCGGTCGAGACATCCCGCTGCGCAGCAGACAGACGGAGCTATTGGAGCGGTATCGAACGCTACCGCCGAAATACTAGCGTCTCGACCAGACGAGTATCGCTCCGCAGGGACTCAGATACCCCGAGTACTGGACGGGCACGCCCTCGGGTCCGGGATAAACCTCCAGCGCTTCGATGTTGAACGGGTCGACGAGGTCATCGAGAGGTAGTCCACCGCCGCCCGTGCCGCCGGGCTGCAGAACGACACCATCCAGAACCACGCTCGGGTTGCATTTTCCGCGGAAGAACATCGTGTTCGCAGCTCGCATCGTGACGGTACAGCGGCGGGCGCCCGTGCAGGCGACGCGTACTCCAGACATTCCCTGAAGTAGATCGGATAGGATGAGGGGATCCCGCTTGTCGATTTCGTCGCGCGTCAAAAAATGGCCGAATCCCACACGCTGCCTGCGATAGAATCCCGCATCCACCAAGAACTGCGGCCGCTTCTCGACTGCGGCGGCTACGACGATGAGTGTATCAAGAGAAATCGGAGTGGAGGTGAGTCGCACCACCACGCTTGCCGAAACGACGGCGCTAACGCCAATGGGCTCCGTGATGCGCGATGGGTAGCCGATCCTGCTGATCCGCAAGCGGTAGTCACCGGCGGAGGGAAGGTGGAAGCTGAACCTGCCATCCGAGCCGGTAGCCGCCGCGGACAGACCCTTGCCGGCCGAATCCAAGACCACCACACGCGCACCGACGACAGGCTTTCTGGATGCGCTGTCTAGGACCACGCCGGCCAGAGTCTGGGCTCGAGCTGGAAGTGCAAGGGCAAAGAGTACCGCAATGATGCTGATTGAGCGGCGCACCACTGTAGTACACCGAAATCGAAGGGGCGGCGATCTGCTTCCGCCGCCCCTTCGTCGCCGCTATTTCTCGCCCTGTCGTTAATCGCCGCCTAGTTCTTCGCCGCCGCTGCAACCGCCACCGGATACACGCTCACCTGCATCCGCTTCTTGTTCTTATGCTCGAACTTCACCTGTCCGTCGACAGTCGTGAAGAGTGAGTCGTCAGACGCACGCCGCACGTTCCGCCCGGGATGGAATTTCGTCCCGCGCTGGCGCACGATGATGCTGCCCGCCGTGACGAACTCCCCGCCGAAGCGCTTTACGCCGAGGTATTTCGGATTGGAGTCGCGCCCGTTGCGCGAGGAGCCGACGCCCTTCTTATGAGCCATCCTGTCCTCAGCCGACCTTTACGTCGGCGATCTTGATTTCAGTGAAGTCCTGCCGGTGCCCAGCGTGGCGGCGATAGCCGGTGCGGCGCGCGAACCGGAAAATCCGGACCTTCTTATCCTTGCCGTGCCGCACGACCTCGGCGGTGACCTTGGCGCCCTTG
>DATGVC010000176.1:0-2864 GCA_035300745.1 Gemmatimonadales bacterium
CGATGCGGCGGTTTGCCGACGGCGAAATCTTCGTCAAGATCGACGAGAACGTGCGCGGGCGGGATGTCTTCATCATCCAGCCCACGAACCCGCCGGCGGAAAACTACATGGAGCTGTTGCTGCTGATCGACGCGGCGCGCCGGGCGAGCGCCGCCCGCATCACCGCGGTGCTGCCGTACTTCGGCTACGCGCGGCAGGACCGGAAAGATCAACCGCGCGTGGCGATCAGCGCCAAGCTGGTGGCGAACCTGATCACCCATGCCGGTGCGGACCGCGTGCTGGGAATGGACTTTCACTCCCATCAGGTCCAGGGATTCTTTGATATCCCGGTGGACCATCTGTACGCGGCGCCGGCGTTCGTGAGCCACTACCGGACGAAGCAGCTGTACCAGCCGGTGGTCGTGGCGCCCGACGTCGGGTCCGCGAAGATGGCCCGCGGCTTCGCGAAGCGGCTCGATGCGTCGCTCGCGATCATCGATAAGCGGCGCCCATCCGCGAACATCGCGGAGGTCGTGAACGTCGTCGGCGAAGTCGAGGGGAAAGACGTCTTGATCCCCGACGACATGATCGACACCGCGGGCACGATCGCCGAAGCAGCGGCGGCGTTGCAGCGGTTGGGCGCCAGGCGCATCTTCGCATTCGCGACGCATGCGCTGCTGTCCGGGCCGGCCGTCGAACGGCTGCGGGCCGCGCCGATCGAAGAGGTGACGGTGACGAACACGATCCGCATTCCCGAGGATCGGATGTTCGAGAAGCTGAAAGTGTTGTCGATCGCAAGTTTGATGGCGAAAGCCATCGGGTACGAACACTCGAACCAATCGGTCAGCTCGTTATTCGACTGACCGCAGATGGCTGAGGGCTGAGAAAATGGCACAGACGGTGAGTCTCGCCGCGACGGCGCGGGAGAAAACGGGCAAGGGCGCGGCGCGGCAGGCGCGCTTCCACAAGCAGGTTCCGGCCGTGATCTACGGCCACGGCCGGTCCACGCAGGCGTTGATGGTGGACGCGCTCGCGCTCGAGAAGGCGCTCACGGGCATCGAGCCCGAGAGCACGCTCATCGAGCTCACCGTGGACGGCAAGAAGGCGCGCACCCTGATTCGCGAGATCCAGCGCCATCCGCTCCGCCCCGACATCATCCACGTCGACTTCTACGAGATCCACGCGGACGAGAAGATCACGCTCAAGGTGCCGGTCCATCTCGTGGGCACACCGGACGGCGTCCGCAACGCGGGCGGCGTGCTCGATCAGGTAACGCGGGAGGTCGAAATCGAAGTGCTGCCCGAGCACATCCCCGATCGCGTCGAGCTCGACGTGAGCGCGCTCAAGATCGGTGACTCCCTCCACACCCGCGACCTGACGATCCCCAATGCCGTCATCTTGACGGGTGCCGATCTGACGATCGCGACGGTGGTGCCGCCGCGCGCCGAGGAAGTCGCCGCGCCGGCCGCCGAGGCCCCGACCGAGGTCGCCGAACCCGAGCTCATCCGCAAGGTCCGCGAGGGCGAGGAAGGCGAAGAGGTCGAGGGTGCTGCGCCCGCCACCGAAGAGAAGGGGAAGGCCCCGAAGGCAGAGGAGAAGCCGAAGGGTAAGAAGGAAGAGTAGCCCCTGCGCGCCGTCGTCGGCCTGGGCAATCCAGGTCCGGAATACGCGGCGACGCGCCACAATGCCGGCTTTCTCCTGGCCGACGCCGTCGCCGAG
Organism: Gemmatimonadales bacterium; assembly: GCA_035300745.1. Classification (GTDB taxonomy): domain Bacteria; phylum Gemmatimonadota; class Gemmatimonadetes; order Gemmatimonadales; family GWC2-71-9; genus 20CM-2-65-7. The sequence continues at coordinate 1,699 of DATGVC010000176.1, forward strand.
CATTGGAACCTTCCTCCCTTCCGCCGCGCCGAGCGCGCGCGCGCGACGGAAGGCACGGTGACCGGCCTACCCGTGCGCATCCTCAAGCCCACGACGTTCATGAACCGCAGCGGCGCGGCGCTCGCGTCGCTCCGCGCCGATCCGACCTTCACGCCGTCACGCGATCTGCTGATCCTCGTCGATGATTTCCAGATCCCGCTCGGCACCTTCCGGTTGCGCGCGGAGGGCTCGGCGGGCGGGCATAACGGGCTGAAGAGCATCGAAGCGGCGCTGCAGTCACAGCAATACGCCCGGCTTCGGGTCGGCGTGGGACCACTGCCGGAAGGAACCAGTGACTGGTCCGATTATGTGCTCAACCCATTTGAATCGGAAGAAGTGAAACAGATCGAGTCGCTCATGCCGCAGATGGTGGAAGCCGTGGATCGATGGCTACGAGAGGGAGTCAAGTAATTGCTGAGACTGGGCATCGTTGGTCTTCCCAACGTCGGCAAGTCGACCCTCTTCAACGCGCTGACATCTTCTAAAGCGGCTGCAGCGGAGAACTATCCGTTTTGTACCGTCGAACCGAACGTCGGCGTGGTCGAGGTCCCTGACCCGCGGCTCGAGCAGCTCAACGCAGTCGTCAAGCCCAAAAAGAAAATCCCCGCGGTCGTCGAGTTCGTGGATATCGCGGGCCTGGTCAAGGGCGCGTCCCAGGGCGAAGGGCTCGGCAACCAGTTCCTCTCCCACATTCGCGAAGTGGACGCGGTGGTGCACGTGATCCGTTGCTTCGAGGACCCGGATGTGGTGCACGTCATGGGTCCGGTCGACCCGGTGCGGGATCACGATGTCATCACGAGCGAGCTCGCCCTGGCCGATCTCGCCGTGGTCGAGCGGCGGCTCGACAAGACGCGCAAATCGGCGCGGGCGGGCGACAAAGAGGCACAGCTCGAGCTGGTATTGCTGGAGCGTGTCGTTGAAGAGTTGAACGCCGGCCGCGGCGCTCGCGAGGCCGGCGAGAGCGAGACCGCCGTGAAATTCCTGCGCCAGCTTGGATTGCTCACGGCCAAACCGATCCTGTACGCGGCAAACGTCAACGAAGACGACCTCGCGGCCGGCGGCGGCAAATGGATCGAGAAGCTCCGCGTCGCCGTGCAGGGCCATCACGAAGAAGCGGAGATCGTCCC
>DATGVC010000177.1:0-4473 GCA_035300745.1 Gemmatimonadales bacterium
GCGAGTCGGTGCGCCTCGCCCGGGAGGACCTGCGCGTCATTCAGGCGCGCTATCGCTCCGGCATCGCCACGATTCTCGACGTGCTCACGTCGCAGACCGCGTTCGTACAGTCCGAGCTCGATCTCGTGAGCGCGCAGTTCACCTATCAAGTCGCCCGCGCATCGCTCGAAGTGCTGCTGGGGCGGGATCTATGAGGCGGCAGCCATGATGTGGATCGTTCGCGTCGCGCTGCGGCGTCCCTACACGTTCATCTCCGTCGCGATCCTCGTGCTCATCGGCGGCGTCCTGGCAATCATCACGACGCCGGTCGACATCTTTCCCACGATCCCGATCCCGGTCGTCACGGTGATCTGGCAGTATCAGGGCATGTCACCCGAGGAGATGGAGCAGCGCATCGTCACGACCCTCGAGCGCTCGTACTCCGCGGGTGTGAACGGCATCGAGCACATCGAGTCGCAGTCGCTGGACGGCATCGGCGTGATCAAGGTCTTCTTCCAGCCGACGGCGGATGTGCCGACCGGCGTTGCCCAGATCACGGCCGCATCGCAGAGCAACACGCGGACCCTCCCGCCCGGGATCACGCCGCCCATCATTCTGCGCTTCAACGCGACGGACGTGCCGATCCTGCAGATCGGGATCGGTAGTGACAGCATGTCGTCGGCGCAGTTGAACGACTATGTCGGCAACTTTGTGCGGACGCCGCTCGCGACGGCCCCAGGGGCGGTCCTGCCGCCCCCCTTCGGCGGCGTCCCGCGGCTGATCAACGTCGACATCGACCTGTCGCGCCTGTACGCCAAAGGACTGTCGCCGTCGGACGTGAGCGCCGCGATCAACGCGCAGAACGTGATTCTCCCCGCCGGGTCGGCGAAGCTGGGGACGCGCGAGTACAACGTGCGCCTCAACTCGAGCCCCGACGTCGTGGGGCAGCTCAACGACATGCCGATCAAGTGGGTGAACGGCGCGATGGTCTACATCCGGGACGTCGCGTACGTGCGCGATGGCGGCGGCGTGCAGACCAACATCGTCCGGAACAACGGCCGGCACGGCACCTACATGAGCGTGCTCAAGAACGGAAACGCGTCGAGCCTGACGGTGGTCAACGAGGTGAAGGCGCTGCTGGCGTCGATCAAGCCGTCACTCCCGGCGTCGCTCGACGTGCAGCTGCTGGCGGATCAGTCGATCTTCGTTCGCTCCTCGATCTCCGGCGTCGTCCGCGAGGCGGTGATCGCCGCGTGTCTGACGGCCCTCATGATCCTTCTGTTCTTGGGGAGCTGGCGCAGCACGCTCATCATCGCCACGTCGATTCCGCTCGCCATCCTCTGCTCGATCATGGGGCTCGCGGCGCTGGGACAGACGCTCAACGTCATGACGCTGGGCGGGCTCGCCCTCGCCGTCGGCATCCTCGTGGATGACGCGACGGTAGAGATCGAGAACGTGAACCGCAACATGGCGCAGGGGAAAGAAATCCTGCAGGCGATCATCGACGGCGCCGCGCAGATCGCGACTCCGGCGATGGTGTCGACCATCTCGATCTCGATCGTCTTCGTGCCGTTGTTCTTCCTGAGCGGTCCGGCCGCGTCCCTGTTCCGGCCGCTGGCCATGGCGGTGGTGTTTGCCGTGCTGGCGTCGTACCTCCTGTCCCGCACGGTGGTGCCGACGCTGGCGCGCTACCTGCTCGCCGCTGAGGCGCACCGCTTCGCCACCCACCGCACCACGCTGCCCGGTCCGATCGAGCGCGTGAGCGCGCTGTTCGACCGGGGGTTCGAGCGCTTCCGGGCGGGTTACCGCGACCTGCTCGGCTGGGCGCTGGCGCACCGCCGGCTGGTGCTCGGCGGAGTCGCCGGAGTCGCGGTGTTATCCGTCGTGCTGGTTCCGTTCCTCGGCCAAGACTTCTTCCCGGTCACCGACGCCGGCGCATTTCAACTCCACGTGCGCGCGCCGGCGGGCACGCGTCTGGAGGAAACGGAGCTGGTCTTCGCGGCGGTGGAGCGTAGCATTCGGCGCGAGATTCCCGCCGCGGAGCTGAGCCTCATCCTCGACAACATCGGGATCAACCGCGGCTCGATCAATCTGGCGACGGGCGGCGGCGCCACGCTGAATGCTGCGGATGGCGACCTCCTGGTACAGCTCGTCCTGGGCCATCGGACGTCGACGTGGGACTATGTGCGCCGTCTGCGCTCGACCCTGCCGAACGAGTTCCCGGGTGTGAGCTTTTTTTTCGTGCCTGCGGATATCGTGAACCAGGTCCTGAACCTCGGACTGCCGGCGCCGATCGATGTCCAGGTCGTCGGACAGAACAAGCTGGCGAACTATGTCGCCGCCCGGAGGCTCGCGGCGGAGATGCGGCGCATCCCGGGCGCTGTGGACGTCCGGGTGCAGCAGGTCGTGAACATGCCGGAGCTGCTGTTCACGGTCGACCGGGTTCGCGCCCAGGAGATCGGGCTGACGCAGCGCCAGGTCGCGAGCAATCTCCTCATCTCGCTGTCGTCCAGCGGGCAGACGGCGCCCAATTACTGGCTCAATCCACAGAATGGCGTCAGCTACAGCGTCGCCGTGCGGACGCCCACGTACAAGCTGAACTCGCTCGAAGCGCTGGCCAGCACGCCGGTCACGGCGCCGGGCCTTGCGGAGCCGCAGCTCTTCGGCAACCTCGCGACCGCCACGCGCCGCACGTCGTTCGCGGTGGTGAACCACTACAACACGCAGCCCGTCGCCGACGTGTACGCCGCCGTCGACGACCGCGATCTCGGCGCCGTGGCGGCTGACGTCGATCGCGCCATCGCCACGATCCAGCCGACACTGCCGAAGGGCATGAGCGTCGTCATGCGCGGTCAGGTGTCGAGCATGCGGTCATCATTCAGCGGGCTGTTGTTCGGCGTGCTGTTCGCGATGGTGCTCGTGTATCTCCTCCTCGTGATCAACTTCCAATCGTGGCTCGATCCGCTGGTGATCGTTGCCGCGTTGCCGGGAGCCTTGGCGGGGGTGGTATGGATGCTGTTCACAACCCATACCGCGTTGAGCGTGCCGGCGCTCATGGGCACGATCATGGCACTCGGCGTCGCCACCGCGAACAGCGTCCTGCTGATCACGTTCGCGAATGAGCAGCGCGCGGAAGGACACTCTGCGCTGCAGGCTGCGCTCAACGCCGGCTTCGTCCGGCTCCGCCCCGTTTGCATGACGGCGCTGGCGATGATCATCGGCATACTGCCGATGGCGCTCGCCCTGGGCGAAGGCGGCGAGCAGAACGCACCGCTCGGACGGGCCGTGATCGGCGGGTTGCTCGTGGCCACCGGTTTCACGCTGGTCGTCGTGCCGGTGCTCTACAGCATCCTGCGCGCCGCGCCGCCCCAATCCTCGATCGTCATTCCGGAGGGACATACATGAGTACGGCACCAGAAGTGGTTCGGGCCTCGCCCCTGTCGCGGCGACGCCTCACGATCGGGGGAGCAGTCGGTGGGAGCGTGCTGCTCGTCGCCCTCGTGCTGGGGGTCGTGCCGCGGGTGGCTCGGCAGCAACGCCTCGCGGCGGCCGTCGCTGACGTGAACGCAGCGCCGGTTGTGACGGTGGCAACCGTGGCGCGGGCGACCGCGACCGCGAGCGTCAGCCTGCCTGGGGCGCTCACAGCCGTACGGACGGCAGCGATTTACGCGCGCACGCCGGGGTACGTCCGCGAGCGATTGGTGGACATCGGCGATCGCGTGCGTACCGGACAACTGCTCGCCTACATCGATGCCCCCGACCTCGATCAGCAAGCGGCGCAGGCGCTGGCGGTGGTGGCGCAGATGCGCTCGGCGAAGGCGCTGGCGCAGGCGAACCTCGTCCGCTGGCGGGCGCTCGCGGCCGACAGCGCCGTGACGGCCCAGGAGCTCGATCAGATGCAGGCGGCGTACGACGGCGCGGTAGCAAGTCAGGGTAGCGCCGAAGCAAACCTGCGGCGCCTCGCGCAGCTCCAGGAGTTCAAGCGCGTAGTGGCGCCATTCGCCGGGGTGATCACTGCGCGCAACGTGGATCCGGGAGCGCTGGTTGGCACGGCCGGCGGTGTGAGCGAAGCCCTGCCAGCGGGTGCCGGCAGCGCCCCCGGCAGTTTGTTCACCGTCGCGCAGACGGACACGCTCAGTGTGTACGTGACGGTACCGGAGGATTATGTGGCCGCTGTCGCCACCGGGAAGCCCGCCGTCGTTACGGTGCCCGCGCTCCCCGGCGACACACTCCGCGGCCGGGTTGCGCGTACGGCCGGCTCACTCGACGCCACGGCGCGCACGCTGCTCACAGAGGTGCGCGTGGCGAATCCGACCGGTGTGTTCCTGCCCGGGATGTATGCGGATGTGCGGCTCACGCTTGGTGCCGGCACTCCGCCGCTGAGCGTACCGGCGACGGCGCTCGTGATCCGCGATGGCCCGCCGCAAGTTGTGATCGTGGACGCCGACTCCACCGTGCACTACCGGACTGTCAGCATCGCACGGGATCACGGCA
>DATGVC010000178.1:0-3078 GCA_035300745.1 Gemmatimonadales bacterium
GCGGCGAACGTCTTACCTGAGCCGGTCGGCGCCGCGATCAGCACGTCGCCGCCGTCCTGAATCACAGGCCACGCGCGCCGTTGGGGCTCGGTGGCCTCCGCGAAGCGATTGGAGAACCAGCGTTCGATGACGGGATGGAAACGCGACAGCGGCATACCCGAAATATACCCGAAAACGAGCCTAGCCGCGTAGGGCGGCGATACGCTCGATGGTCTCCCCGATCTTGTTGTTGGGGGTCGATGCGCCTGCGGTAATTCCAATCGTCAGCCGGCCCTCAGGCAGCCACCGCTCGCGCCGCTCTTCGGTGGCACGGACGCCCACCGGGCGATGGCGGATGCTCCCGTCCTCCACATCGATGCAGGCGGCATCCTCGATATGGTAGGTCGTGACCTTCTCGTTGCAGATGGCCGCAAGATGGGTCGTGTTGCTCGAGTTGTAGCCGCCGATCACCACCATCAAATTGAGCGGCTCGGCGATCAGCTTGAGGACGGCATCCTGCCGTTCCTGCGTGGCGGAGCAAATCGTGTCGAAGGTGCGGAAATGCTCGACGAGCGCCTCGGCGCCCCAGCGTCGCGCCATGCTCTTCCCAACCTCGCCAGCGATGGCCAGCGATTCCCCCGAGAGCATCGTGGTCTGATTTGCGACGCCCACCCGCTGCAGGTCGCGATCCGGATCGAAGCCCGGCGTCATCTTGCCGCTGAACTGGTCGAGAAACTCCTCCCTGGTGCCCCGCCCCTCGATGTACTCGCAGACGACCCGCGCCTCAGCCATATCCCGGACCACGATGTACTTCCCGCCGGCATACTTATTCACCTGGCTTGACGTGGCCTTCGTCTCTTCGTGGTAATTCTTGCCGTGGATCACAGCGGTGAAGCCGTCGCGCGCGTACACCTCGACGCGTTTCCAGACGTTGAGCACTGACCCGCACGTCGTATCCACCAGCACACATCCGATCGAACGCAGCCGCTCGAAGTCCCGCACCGTCACGCCGAACGCCGGGAGGATCACGACGTCGTCGGCGCTCACGGCGCTGAAGTCGAACTCACCGTCCCGCCCTTCTGGCCGGTGCAAAAACTCGACGCCCATCGCGGCAAGCTTCTGATTGACGTGCGGGTTGTGAATGATTTCGCCGACCAGGAAGGTGCGCTTGTTGGGGAACTTGGTGCGCGTCTCGTACGCGTACTCGACCGCGCGGTCCACGCCGTAACAAAAGCCGAACTCACCGGCGAGCCGGAATGTCAGGTCGCCCACCTCGAGCATGTATCCCGACTCGCGAATCCGATCGACCACACGACTGTGATAATCGGCTGTGAGCGCGCCTTCGATGGCGCCTTTGAGCCCGAATCCCTTGCGGAAATAGGTCTGTTCCACGGCCTCAATCTAACTGGACACCGCGCCCGCCGCGGATCGCGTCGAGCACGCGTTGGACCTGCCAGCCATCAAGGAACGTAGCCGGTTCGCCTTGCGGCGTCCCGCCGCGGATCACGTGCACCATTTCGCGCAGCAACCGGACGAACGAGCGCGCCCACATGTTGTTCGGCTTGGTCTTCTCCCAGAGATCGTCCGGCGCGGAGATATCCTCGAGTGGGCCGCCGGACTTGCCGAGCTCGAGCTTGGTCTCGCCGCTGAGCAACAGCGTTCCCTCACTTCCCGTCACCTGGCCAAGATGACCCGGCCCGTGGTGTGCGACGGCGCTCAGCGTGATGGTCGCGACGGCACCGCTTCCGGTCTGGAGCACGCATGTCGCGAAATCATCTGCGGTAACCGGACGGATCGCGCCCGTCTCGTCCTTGCGCTGCTTGCGGAACGTCTCGACCAGCCCCGCGACGTGCGTTATTTCGCTGCCGCTCCAGAAGCGAAACAGGTCGATGAGGTGCGATCCGACCGCCCCCAGGATGCCGCCGCCGCGCGACGCGTCGAACCACCAATTCCAGGGCGCGTCGGATGCCTGCGGCCGGCCATCCCCTCTCAGGTACGGTTTGAGCGACAGTTCCACATGACGCAGCTCGCCAATCGCATTGGATCGAATCAGCTCGCGCGCGCGCCGGCGGTTGGGCTCGTAACGCAATTCGTGGTCAATCCAGGCTAGCCTGTCGGGATGCTGTTCAGATGCTGTCACCATCTGCGACGCCTCAAAGGCATCGATGGCCATCGGCTTTTCGCACAGCACGTGCTTCCCGGCTTCCAACGCCGCGATCGCGTAGCGCGCGTGTGTGTCGGGTGTGGAGGAGACGACCACGAGATCCACGTCCGCCGAGCGGGCCAACTCCGTTCCATCGGTGAAGACGTGCCGCAGCCCGAACTCTCGAGCCACTGCCTCCGCGTTGGCCCGGCGGCCGCTGGCGACGGCGGTAGGCTTGGCCCCCGGCACGAAGCCGAGCGCGGGGAGTTGCACGCGACGGGCAAATCCCGATCCGATGAAGCCGACGCGTACGTCGCGCGCTGTCGTCACGGCGCGAAGCTGCACGGCACCGTGTCGGTGCGCTCGGGGAGGCGGACATCACGATACTGAATCCGCGTCGGTGTCCGGATGGCGTTCTCGATCCCCGATCCTACGGCACGGCCGCTGAGCTTGTCTCCCTCACGACGGACCTGGACGGCGCCGCTGTCGAACGTGAACGCGTGCACCGCGTCGCGAAGCAGGTAGCGCACCGCGACCACGGCACCAGGCGCGGTTGTGTCTCCCGCTGGGACGACCGGATAAGCGGATGACACGAGGCTGTCGCGAAAATGCAGACGTACCAGCACGCCGCTTCCTTCGGGACTCACTGCCTCGAGCAGTATCGATCGTCCATCGATACAGCGATGCGTCGTCGCCGGAAGCGAAAGACGGATTGTGTCTCGGGGTGGAAATGCGACCGTTGCATCAACGAGCAGCGGCCGCTCCGCGCCCCCCCCTCCCCCCCCTTCCCCCCCGGCACCTCCGTCGCAGCCCGACAGGAGCACGAGCAGGGCAGGGATCGCTCTTAGCGAGGAGATGGTGGGACTCCGAGGAACTGACGCGCGGCTTCGGGACTCAGCGTGTGCGGTTTGAGGGACGCGATCAGTCCCGCCGGCAGGGGCGTGGGCTTCAGTGTT
>DATGVC010000179.1:0-5912 GCA_035300745.1 Gemmatimonadales bacterium
GCGGCTGTTGCGCGATACGACCGGAGACGGAAAGACCGATGTCGTGAGCTCCTTTGGCGTCGGGGGCGGAAACGGGATCGCGTTCGCCGGGGAGTATCTCTACTTCGCGACCAACGACGCCGTGGTCCGGTGGCACTGGAACATCGGCCAGCTCACCCCAAGCGGCATTCCTGATACGGTGGTCCGCGGCCTGACGAACCGGCGCCAGCACGCGGCGAAAAGTATCGTCATCGGGTCGGACGGCCAGCTGTACGTGAACATCGGCGCGCCGTCCAACTCGTGTCAGGTCCAGGACCGTGCGCCGGAGTCACCGGGACAGGATCCCTGTCCGATCCTCGACTATGCGGGCGGTATCTGGCGATTCGATCCCCGGCGCGGCGGCCAGACGCAATCAGACGGCCAACGCTACGCCACGGGGCTGCGCAACGCCGTAGCGCTCGCGGTGGATCCCCGCACCGGTTCGATCTTTGCCGCTCAACACGGGCGCGATCAGCTCGCCGCCAACTGGCCCAAGCTCTATAACGATGCGCTGAGTGCGGAGCTGCCGGCCGAGGTGGTGTTCAAGCTCGAGGCGGGCGGTGACTACGGCTGGCCATACTGCTATTACGACTGGCGTCGTCGACAGAATGTTGTGCAGCCGGAGTACGGCGGCGACGGCAAAACGGTGGGACGCTGCGAGTCGGCGCCGAAGCCCGTGGTGGCCTTCCCGGGCCACTGGGCCCCCGACGGCATCACGTTCTACAACAGCCGGCACTTCCCGCTCAAGTATCGCGGCGGGCTGTTCATCGCGTTCCACGGGTCGTGGAATCGCGCGCCACTGCCACAGGCGGGTTACAAGGTGATGTTCGTCCCGATGGCGCGTGGTGTGGCTATGGGTCCGGCAGAAGTATTCGCCGACGGATTTGCCGGGAAGGAGATGACGCCGAACGGCGCGCGGTATCGGCCGACGGGCGTGGCGGTCGGGCCGGACGGATCGCTATACGTCGCTTCCGATCAGGGAGAAGGCGCGGTCTTCCGGATCCTGAGTCAGCCCTAGCGCCCCAGCCGGACGCGCGTGACCGAGTCGGCCGTCGCGAGCGCGCGATCAGAATCCCACTTGTAGTAGAGCGTCAAGCAAGACGAGAGATTGAAGTCGCGCTTGGCCATGCACGTCTGCAGCTCGCGGCGATGCGTCGGCAGCTCGGCATTCCAGATCGAATCAGCAGTCGTCTTCACGCGTCTCAGGGGCCAACCAGCAATGAGCAGACAGCTGTGGATCTGCTCGCTCCCGCCCCGGCAGGATTGCAGGTCGCGCTTGTGCTTCGCGGCGCTGAGCCCCCACACCGAATCCTCCTGCCACGTCTTGATGGAATCCGTTTCGTGCGCGCGATCGTTGGCGGCCTTGTGCGCGGCGGGCAGCTTCCAGTGGTACAGCTGGACCAGACACAGCGTCGTTCCTTTTGCGTCCAGTGAGATGGAGCTGCATTCCACCACTTCAGCTCGGCGCGAGCGGCTCTTACTGCACGCGCCGACGACAATGACGCAGGAGAGCACGATCAGCTTCACGAGATGGGATTTCATGGCGCCTAACATAGCGAAACGCACTTTACCGGAGCAACAGGAACACGTCGTAAAGTGCATGGGTCCAAGCAGTTATCCCGAATCCCCGGAGCAGGTACAGACCGCTGAAAAACAGTCCCGCGATCGTGCGGAATACGAAGGAATACACGTCCAGCCGATCGCCGAAGGGACCGATATAGTGGAAAGCGGAGAAAATGAGCGCGCCGAGCACGGTCGCGGCGATCCCGGCGACGAGGGGGCGCCAGCCCAGTAGTTTGGTCGCGCCCCACGCGAGCAGTCCCACGAGGACGACGCGGAAGAGCAGCTCCTCGTAGATCCCGGCGCCGAGCGACAACATCAGCATTGTCCAGCGGCCGAGCCGCTGGGCCGTGAAAGCCACGGTCATCGGGGGTGGGGGGCCGCCCAGCAGCGCCGCGGTGAGGCCGCCGACGACAACGCCGAACACGAGGGCCAGGCATACAGACTCGAGCAGCATCCCGCCCAGCACGGCAGGCGTCAGGCTGCCACGGTTCGCGCGCACGTCCCTCGCGATGAGCCAGGCGCCGACGCCGATCAGGCATAGCATGAACAGGCGCGGGCCCCAGGCACCGGCGAGCCAAACGAACACGGATTGGAGTATCACGTCGGCGCCGTTGCGGATGCCTAGCCCGCCGGGTCCAGGCGGCGCAAGCGCCGCAAGGACCTGATAGAAGATCAACAGCGGTAAAGCGAACAGCAGGCTGTAACGGGGGGCTTTGCTCACCTGCCAGTAGGTCGAAATCATCCTGAATCTTATCCTTCACCCGGTTCCGTACAGAGCCCTACGTGAGCTTCACTTTCCTCGTTACTGCCGTCCTCGCCGTCCAGGCGCCTGCCGGAGATAGCGCGGCCTACCTCGATGCCGCGGCACGGCGGCTCGTCGCGGCGGCGCGCGCACGTCGTGAGACGATCGACCGGTCCATCACCGCGTATCGAACACGCGTGCGGGAGCGTATCGGCGTCGGGATCCGGGCGTTGCGGCGCGACCGTATGCTGTATCGCCGCGAGATCGCGTTGCGGATCGACTGGCGCCGCGATTCCATCGCGCAGATCGACGTCATCGGCGCGCGGCAAGCGGTGCCCGCCGCGGTCCCGAAACCCGAGCTTCCCGAGGACCTCAAGGGCGATGCCGGCGACTACGCGTTCGATCCGGCTGACGACCGGCTCACCATCGGCTTCGGCAATACGCGACGCGACAGCACGCGGGATTCCACCAGCAAGCATCGCGATGTGGAGTTCCGGCATCCGCTCGCGCCCGGCAGCGAAGCGCATTATCGGTTCGCGACGGGAGATTCGAGTGTCGTCGTGTTTGGCGATGGGCGCACGATCAGGCTGCGCGAGCTGCGGATCAGTCCACGCCGGCTCGACTTCCGCCTCATGTCGGGATCGTTCTGGATCGACGAGGACTCACATGCAGTCGTGCGGGCGCTGATTCGTCCGGCGCGTGCGTTCGATTTCGAGCAGGATGTGAGCGATGAGGACAGCAAAGACATCCCCGGCTTCGTCAAACCGATTCGCATCGAGGTCAGGTTCCTCACGATCGATTACGGTCTATGGACAGGGCGGTGGTGGCTGCCGCGGCTGATTGCGATGGACGCGGTGGCGACGGCGGGATCGTTTCTGCAGATGCCGATGCGCTATGAGCGCCTGTACGACGAGTACGAGGTCACCGGCGATACGGCGCTGCGCCGGGCGGTGCGGCCGCCGGTGACGACGCCGGCTGAAGACTCGATTGCGTGGGCGGCATGTCACGAGCGCGAAAAGCCCGAGCACATTTCCTGCAAGTGCAGAAACGGGGGGGGCCACTGCCTCGCCTTTCGGGTAAACATTCCCACTGATACGGCCGCGCTGCTCGCGAGCGCCGTGCTGCTGCCGCCGTTCGGGTCCGCCAACGACACGCTTATCTCCGAAGGTGAGATGCAGGAGCTCACCCGCGGCCTGGGTAAACTTCCCGCCGCGCCGTGGCAATTCCGCGCGCGGCCGCCGCGCTGGGGGCTGGCCCGCTACAACAGAATCGAGGGCCTCTCGCTCGGTGCCCGCGGCGAGCTGGATCTCGGCCGCGTGCGGCTGGACGGCGTGGCGCGCATCGCCACGTCGGACGGCGAGCCCGATCTTGTGGCGAGCGCGCTGCATGAGACTGGCACGGCAACTTTCCGTCTCGCCGGGTATCGGCGCCTGGGCGCCGTCGATCCGACCGCTCGATCGCTTTCCATCGGCAACTCGCTCGGCGCGTTCGTGCTGGGCCGCGATGACGGCGACTACTTTCGAGCGACCGGGGCCGAGCTGACTATTACGCCGCCGGTGACGTTGCCGCAGCGCTTTACGATTCGTCTCTACGCCGAGCGGCAGCGGCGCGCCATGAAGCGCACCGATTTCTCCCTGCCACACGCCTTGCACGCCGAGCACGTCTTCCGTCCCAATATCACAGCCGACTCCGCCGACCAGCTCGGCGCGTCACTCACGCTGCGCACGCAGCGCGGGATCGATCCCGAACGGCCGCAGTGGACGGCCGATATGACGCTCGACGGCGGTGCCGGGACGTATCGGTTTGGGCGCGTGAGTAGCACGCTGCGCGTCGCGGCGCCGCTCGGTCGGAACCTCGCGGGAGCAGTCGAGCTGGCCGGCGGGATGGCGGACGGACGCGTTCCGGTCCAGAGCCACTGGTACCTCGGCGGGCCGGGCACTTTGCGCGGCTACGGCGGCAACGCGTCGAGCGGCGACGCGTTTTGGCGCGCGCGGCTCGAGTTCGCGAACCGCTGGCCCGCCGCGCGAGTCGTGGTGTTCGCCGACGTGGGACGCGCGGGTCCGCGCGAGCAGCTCTCGCTGGCCAGGCCGCTCGCCGGCGTCGGCGTGGGCGCGAGCTTTGTCGACGGGTTGGTCCGGCTCGATCTCTCGCGCGCCGTCCGGTCTCCGACCGGTTGGCGTTTGGATTTCTATACCGACGCAGCGCTCTGATTTGCGCCGCCGCACGGCGCGCGCCATCGTTGTCGCCGCATGACATCCGCCGTCGCACCCACCTCCGATCTCAAACGCGAGCTCGGTCTTTTCGATGCCGTCATGATCAACGCGGGGACGATGATCGCGTCCGCGATCTTCATCGTCCCCGCAACCGTTGCCGCCGCGGTCCACGGTACGGCGCTCATGACGCTCGTCTGGGTCGTCGGCGGGATCGTGTCGCTCCTGGGCGCGCTTTCTATTGCCGAGCTTGCGGCGGCGTATCCGGAAGCGGGCGGGCAGTATGCGTACCTGCGCGAGGCCTACGGGACGGTATGGGCCTTTCTCTACGGCTGGGCCAACTTCGCCGTCATCAACACCGCATCGATCGCCGCGATCGCCGTGGGATTCGCGCGCTACATCGGTTTCTTCACGCCGCTCTCGGAAACAGCGGTCCGCGTCATTGCGATCGCGTCTATCGTCGCCCTCACGTTCCTGAATTGCCGCGGTGTGCGCTTGGGCGCAACGACACAGAACGTTTTGACGATTCTGAAGATCGGCGGGCTCGTGGCGCTAATCGTCACGTCGTTCGTGTTGCCGGGTGGATCGGTGTCTGCCTTCCAACCGCTCTGGCCGTCCGGAAACGTGGGGCAGTGGATCGGTCCGTTCGGGGTTGCGATGGTGGGAGTGCTGTGGGCCTACGACGGGTGGATCGAAACGACCTACGTGGGCAGCGAAATCATCGATCCGGGCAGGAATCTCCCGCGTTCCATCATAGTCTCCACGCTGATCGTGATCGCGCTGTTTACCCTGGCCAGCATCGCGTATGTGTATGTCCTGTCACCGGCGGGGATGGCGGGATCGGAGCTTGTGGCGTCTGACGCGGCGAAAGTCACCATGGGCGGAATCGGGGCGCTGTTTGTGGTGATCGTGATTCTGATTTCGACGCTCGGGGCGAACAACGGGATCATTCTGACGGCGGCACGAATTCCCTACGCGATGGCTCGTCAAGGCGTGTTCTTCCAATCGCAGGGGCGAGTGCACCCACGATACGCCACGCCGGTCGTTGCGCTACTCACGCAAGGCGCAGTCGCGTCCGCGTTGACGTTGGTCCCGAAATGCATTGTGATTCCGAAGATCCTCGATATCTGTTCGCCCCGCCCGCTGTACGATCAGCTGGCGACGTACGTCGTGTTCGCGCAGTTCGTGTTTTATGCGCTCTCCGCGAGCGCCGTCATTCGGCTGAGGCGGACCGCGCCGCAGCTGCCGCGCCCGTACCGCACCTGGGCGTATCCCCTGACGCCGATCGTGTTCATCGCATTCGCGGTCTGGCTGGTCTACAACACGATCGTCGAAACGCCAAAAGACTCCGCGATCGGAGCAGGAATCATTCTGCTCGG
>DATGVC010000180.1:0-2993 GCA_035300745.1 Gemmatimonadales bacterium
CTCGTGTACACGCCCAACGTGACGCGCGAGCAGCTGTTCCTGCGCTCGGGGCACCTGCCCCTGTATGCCGCGAATCAGTTTCCGCCGATGGCGGCAGGCGAGGGCGAGTCGGAGGACGTGCGCTATCGCGTCAAGCCGATGAACTGTCCCATGCACATCCTGGTGTACGCGAGCCAGCAGCGCAGCTATCGCGACCTGCCGATTCGCCTCGCCGAGATCGCGAACGTGTACCGCAACGAGCGCTCGGGCACGCTGCATGGCATGCTGCGCGTGCGCGGGCTGTCGATGGACGACGCGCACATCTTCCTGCGCGAGGATCAGATCGAGGAGGAGATCTTCAATCTGCTCGACATCGTCGAGCTGGTGATGGGCAAGACGTTCGGGCTGACCTATCGGCTCGACTTCGCCACTCGGCCGGACAAGAAGCTGGGCACCGACGCCATGTGGGACGTCGCCGAAAAGGCGCTCGAAGGCGCGCTCAAGCGCCGAGGCCTCACCTACCGCGTGGACGCGGGCGGCGGCGCATTCTACGGGCCGAAGATCGATATCAAGTTCAACGACGCGATCGGCCGCGAGTGGCAGGGCGCCACGATCCAGCTCGACTACGAGCTGCCGGAGCGCTTCAAGCTCGAGTACACCGGCGCCGACAACAAGCCGCACCGCACCGTGATGATGCATCGCGCGATCTTCGGCACGCTCGAGCGTTTCGTCGGCTTCTTGATCGAGCACTTCGCCGGGGCCTTCCCGCTGTGGCTCTCACCGGTGCAGGTGCGGGTGCTGCCGATCGCTGATGCGCAGCTCGACGCGGCGCGCGCGGTGCACGAGAGGCTGCGCCAGGCCGGGATTCGCTCGCACCTCGATGAGCGCTCCGAGACGCTGAACTACAAGATCCGCGACGCGGAGACGCACAAGGTCCCGTACATGGCGGTGGTGGGGCAGCGCGAGGCCGACGCTCACTCGGTTGCCGTGCGCGGGCGAGGGGCGGGGAACAAGCAGGTGATCATGTCGATTGATGAGTTTGTAGCGAAGCTGCGCGAAGAGGTTCACAGCAGGAGTCTCAAACCGCTAATTTCATCCTAATGACTGACGCCACCACGCCCGTCATCGTCTCCGCCTGCCGAACCCCCATCGGCCGGTACCTGGGCGGCTTGTCGCCGCTTTCGGGTCCGAGGCTCGGCGCGCTCGTCATTCGTGAAGCGATGCACCGCGCCGGGATTCCCGACAGCGCGGTCGATGAAGTGATCATGGGCAACGTGCTGCAGGGCGGTGAAGGGCAAGCGCCCGCGCGTCAGGCCGCAATTCATGCCGGTTTGCCCGGGACCATCCCGGCGATGACGATCAACAAAGTCTGCGGCTCGGGCCTCAAGGCGGTGATGCTCGCGGCGCAGGCGATCAAGGCGGGCGACGAACAGTGCGTCGTGGCCGGCGGGTTCGAGTCGATGTCGAACGCGCCGCACTACGTGTACGGGATGCGGAGCGGCATCAAGGCCGGGAACAGCGAGCTCGTCGACGGCATGATTCGCGACGGCCTGTGGGATTCCTTCTCCAACACGCACATGGGGAATCTTGCCGAGTACACGGCGAAGAAGGCCGGCGTGTCGCGCAAGGAGCAGGATGAGTTTGCGCTCCAGAGCCACCGCAAAGCAGTGAAGGCGATGGAGGCCTGTTTCTTCAAGGCGGAAATCGTGCCGGTCGACAAGATCGAGAAGGATGAGGGGCCGCGGGCTGATACGTCGCTCGAGAAGCTCGCCGCGCTCAAGCCGTCCTTCGAAAAGGACGGCACGGTGACGGCGGGCAACGCGCCGGGCTTGAACGACGGCGCCAGCGCGCTGGTCGTGACGTCGCTCGCTTTTGCCAAAGCGCACAGTGTGAAGCCGATGGCGAAAATCACCGGCTATGCTACCGGCGGCGGCGAGCCCAGGGACCTGTTCTTCGCGCCGATCGTCGCGGTCCAGAATTTGATGAAGAAAACCGGCGCCAAGATCTCCGATTACGACTTGATCGAAGCGAACGAAGCGTTCGCGGTGCAGGCGATCGCCGACGGCAAAGCCCTCGGCTGGGATTGGTCCCGGGTAAACGTGCACGGCGGCGCGATAGCGCTGGGGCATCCGATCGGCGCTTCCGGCGCGCGCGTGCTGACCACACTCTTGTACGCACTGAAGCAGTACGGAAAGCGGACTGGCCTCGCCACGCTCTGTCTCGGTGGCGGCAACGCGGTAGCCCTCTCTGTGGAGATGCTCTAATGACAGGTCTTGCGTTGGGCGTGCGGCGTGCGGCGTGGGGTGTCCGAGCTCTAGCGGTTGTGTTGGGAGCTGTCTTGGTCGCACTTGCGGCGCAGGTGTCCGTACCGCTTCCCGGGACGCCGGTCCCAATGACGCTGCAGCCGATGGCCGTGCTGCTCGTCGGCGGTCTGCTCGGCGCGCGGCTCGGTGCCCTCAGCATGATCCTCTATCTCGCGATGGGCGCGGCGGGACTGCCGGTGTTCACGCCGACGGTGCCGTTGGTCGGGATCGCGCGATTGTTCGGGCCGACGGGCGGGTATTTGCTGGCGTATCCGATTGCAGCCTTTGCGGTGGGATGGTTGACTCAGCCTGTCGTTCCCCCTCTCCGCAGTGGGGAGAGGGGGTTAGGGGGTGAGGACTGGGTGCGCGTGGCGCTCGGGGTGTTCCTCGGCCTCGTTCTCATCCACCTCGGTGGCCTGGCGCAGCTGCTCATTCTGACCGGCAACCTGTCCGCGGCGGCCCGGTTCGGCACCGTGCCGTTCCTGCTGGGGGATTTGCTCAAGATCGCTGTTCTGGTGCCAGTCCTGGTGACGCTCACCCCGACGATTCGCGCGCGCCTCTGATGGCGCGAGTTTCGTTTGAGGATGTGAAGCGGGTCGGGATCGCGCTCGCGTGGATCGTTCTGTACGCCGCGATCGGCCTCGGCATCACGATCGGGATCGCCGAGCTGGTGCCGTGGTGGGGCGGTCAACGCTGGTTCGTGTTTCGCAC
>DATGVC010000181.1:0-22045 GCA_035300745.1 Gemmatimonadales bacterium
GCCGGTCTACGCCTCTCCGGTTGGGAAGTTCGGCGTGGTGATCTGCTACGAGTCCGCGTTCGAAGACGCGACGCGCATCTATCGGGCGCATGGAGCCGATTTCTTCATCAACGTGACCAACGACGCCTGGTTCGGAAACACCAGTGCACCGGCGCAGCACGCGTCGCACCTAGTGCTCCGCACCATCGAGACACGCATGGGCGTCGCGCGCGCGGCGAATTCCGGTATCACCGAGTTCGTCGATCCGCTCGGTCGAGCGTATGCCGCGACGAGGCTCAACGAAGCCGCGACCCTCACCGGGGTGCTGCGCACCAGTGACGTGATTCCGCTCTACGTCCGGCTGGGCGATTGGGTTGGGACTCTCGTCGTCGTGCTCACGCTCGGCGGCGCGGGCCTGCTGCTCAAGCGTCGTTTCCGTCCATGAGGCGCGTCGGCGTTGACGTCGGCGGGACGTTCACCGATCTCGTCGCAGTCAGGCCGGACGGCGTTCTCGAAATCCGCAAAGTGGGGAGCACACCGCAGGACCCCTCCCTGGGACTGCTCCGGTCGCTGGAGGCGCTCGGGGGGTCCGACGGCGTCGATGTTTTGGTGCACGGCACCACCGTCGCGACCAACGCGCTGCTCGAGCGCCGCGGCGCGCGCGTGGTGCTGGTCACGACGGCCGGCTTCGAGGACCTCTTGTGGCTGCGCCGCCAGGATCGGGCAGCGTTGTATGATCTCGCGAAAGCCCACCCCGAGCCGCTCTTCGCCCGCCGGGACGTGATCGGCGTCCGGGAGCGCATGGGACCCGACGGTGCAATCGACGCGCTCTCCGAGCGCGAAGTCGCGCGGGTGACGGCCGAGGTCCGCACGCTGGCGCCCCCCCCCGAGTCGATCGCGATCGCGCTGCTGTTTGCGTTTCGCCATCCCGAGCATGAGCGCCGTCTCGCCGCCGCACTGCGGGCGGCGTTGCCCAATGTTCCGGTCACCGCCAGCCATGAAATCCTGCCGGTGTTTCGCGAATACGAGCGCACCAGCACGACAACCGCGGAGGCCTACCTGCGGCCGAACGTCGCGGCGTATTTGAGGAAAACCGCGACGTTGAGCGAGCGACATGGTGTGAAGTCTTTGCGCATCATGACGTCCAGCGGCGGGACACTGTCGCCGGAACAGGCGGCGAACCGCGCCGCCAGTCTCGCCCTGTCGGGCCCCGCCGGTGGCGTCGTGGGAGCCCGGCTCATCGGTGCCGCCGTGGATGCCCACGATCTCCTCACGCTCGATATGGGCGGCACGAGCGCCGATGCCAGTCTGATCAGCGCCGGCGTCGCGCTCACGGAGGGTGCCGAATCGGTCGCGGGTGTGCCTCTCGCACTCCCCGCCATCCTCATCGAGACGGTGAGCGCCGGCGGCGGCAGTATCGCCTCGGTAGACGAGGGTGGCGCGCTCCGTGTGGGCCCCCGCAGTGCCGGCGCAGAGCCGGGCCCGGCGTGCTACGGACGGGGTGGAACGGAGCCGACGGTGACCGATGCCTGTCTCGTGCTGGGCTGGCTCGACCCGCAATACCCGCTCGCGGATTCCGTCCGCCTCGAACTGGCCGCCGCGGAGCGTGCGCTGTCGACCTTGCCGTTGTCGCACGATGTCTGCGAGATCGCCGCCGGGATCGTCCGGGTCGCCACCGCGGTGATGGCGCGCGCGCTGAAACGCGTGAGTGTGGCGCGCGGCATCGATCCGCGCGGGATGGCGCTGCTGCCGTTCGGCGGGGCGGGGCCGTTGTTCGGCTGTGCGCTCGCCGATTCGTTGGGAATGTCGCGCGTCGTCGTGCCACCGCATCCGGGCGTCCTGAGCGCGCTCGGACTCGCTGCCGCGCCCGAGCGCGTGGACGTGCTGGCCTCGCTGCACCGCTCATTGGACGATATCCGTGACGGAGAGCTGGCCGGTGCGTTTCAGCCGCTCGTCGCGGCGGCGGCGGCGGCGCTCCCCGACGCGGGCGTTACTCGCTTCGTAGACTGCCGGTTCACGGGGCAGGGTTATGAGGTCACCGTTCCGGCGCTGCGCGACGATCCCGCGACGCTCGCGGCCGCGTTCCGCGCCGCCCATCGCGCGCGACACGGCCATGGGGGGGGAGATTCCGACGAACCCATCGAGCTCGTGAATCTGCGGGTCGTGGCCGAACGCCCGGTTCCCCCGGCAGCGGTGGGTCGGCGCGCCGGAATCGGCATTCCCAGCGCGGGACGCCGCATGATCGTGACGCGCGAGGGCAAGCGCGTGCGCGCGGATGTGTGGCCACTCGGCGAGATGCCCCCGGGACGGCAGCTGAACGCCCCCGCCGTGCTCGCGGGTCCCGATGCCACCGGCCTCATAGAGCCCGGCTGGCGCGGCATCGCGCACGCATCCGGCGCCGTGATCCTGGAGCGCACGTGAGGCTCGACGCCGTCGGTCTCGAAGTCATGGCGCACGCGTTCGCCTCGATCGCGGAGGAGATGGGTCTCGTCCTCGTGCACAGCGCCCTGTCGCCGAACATTCGCGAGCGGCGCGACGCCTCAGCGGCGCTGTTCGATGCTGATGGCGAGATGATCGCGCAGGCGGCGCATATCCCCGTGCACCTGGGCGCGCTGGCCGACGCCGTTGCTGCGGTGCGCAACCTCGAGCCTCACCCCGGCGAGTTGTTCCTGCTCAATGATCCGTACGCCGGCGGCAGCCATCTTCCCGATCTCACGCTCATCGGCGCGATCGACATCGAGGGTCGCGTGGCAGGCTACAGCGTCGTGCGTGCCCACCATTCCGATATCGGCGGGATGACGGCGGGAAGCATGCCGGCCGGCGCGCGAGAGTTGTACCAGGAAGGCCTCGTGATCCCGCCCACGCGTCTCACGCCGGATCTCGAGCGCCTGTTGCTCGCCAACGTGCGCACGCCGGCGATGCGACGCGGCGATCTCGCGGCGCAACGGGCGGCCGTGGAGCGCGGGGCGAGCGGACTGCGCTCGCTAGCGCGGCGCCATGGCTGGCCCGCGCTGCGCGATGCGGCGCGCGAGCTCCTCGACTACGCCGAACGCCGGACCAAGGCTGTGCTCCGGAGGATGCCGGTGACCGCAACCGCCACGGACTATCTGGAGGGCGATGGGGTCATCGATGACGATCTCGAGATTCGGGTGAGCATCAACATCGAGGATGGAGTCTTTCACGCCGACTTCACGGGGACGCGGGACGCGGCGCCGGGCAACGTGAATTGTCCCATTGCCGTGACGCGCTCCGCGGTGCTGTTCGTCACGCGCACCCTCCTGCCAGACGACGTCCCGATGAATGGCGGCGTCCCGCGCGCCATCGAGGTGACGGCCCCGCCGGGATGCCTTGTGAATGCACGGGCGCCGAGCGCCGTGGCTGCGGGGAACGTCGAGACGTCGCAGCGCATTGCCGACACCGTGTTTCGCGCGCTCGCAGCCGGCGGCTGCGTCGTGCCGGCGCAGGGGCAGGGCACGATGAACAACGTGACATTTGGTGGCCCGTCGTGGACCTACTACGAGACGATCGGTGGAGGACAGGGCGCGAGCCGTGGAGCGAACGGGCCGTCGGGCGTCCACGTGGGGATGTCGAACACGCTGAACACGCCGATCGAGGTCCTGGAGATGGAGCATCCGTTGCGCGTGCGGACCTACGCGCTGCGCCATGACAGCGGCGGCAAAGGGCAGTGGACAGGTGGGGACGGCGTGGTGCGCGAATTCGAGGCGCTCGCGCCCATGGAGACGACGTTGCTGACCGAACGGCGGCGGCACGGGCCCGACGGCGGAGCGGGCGGACTGAACGGCAAGGCGGGAGCGAATCTGCTCAACGGTCAGAGACTGGCCTCGAAGACCACTTTGCGACTGGCCGCGGGGGACGTCCTCCGCATTGAAACCCCGGGCGGTGGCGGCTGGGGGAAAGGACACGAACCATGACGTGGGCTTTGGTGTCGTTGCTCGGCTTGGTGGCGGGCGTCGTCTCGGGGCTGTTCGGGGTGGGTGGCGCGGTCGTGATCATTCCCGGGCTCGTCCTCATCGCCAAGCTGCCGCAACACACGGCGCACGGGACGTCGCTCGCGGCGCTGCTCCTGCCGGTCGGGTTGCTGGGCGTCCTCGAGTACTCCAAGCGCCAGCAGGTGCATTGGGCCTACGCGGCAGTCGTCGCCGTGGGGCTCCTCATCGGCGCCTATTTTGGGGCGCGGCTCGCGGGATCGATTCCGGACGCGACGCTCCGCAAGATGTTCGGCGGGTTCCTGCTGCTGGTCTCGGCGAAGCTGTTGCTTTCGTAAGCGTCGTTAGCGCGCGGCGTCTTCTATCTGGCGCTGGAACACCTTGCCGTCGATGAACAGCTTGAAGAGGTCCGGATCGAGCTGTCCCTCCTGCACCTCGGTGGTGAGGATGTCGAGCGCGCGATCGGTGGAGACAGCGCGCTTGTACGGGCGGTCCTGCGCCGTCAGCGCGTCGTAGATGTCGCTGATCGTCATCATCCGCGTCTGAATGGGAATCGCGTCCGCGGTAATCCGCCGCGGGTAGCCCCGTCCGTCCATCTTTTCGTGATGCCCGTAGGCGATGAGAGGGATCTGCTGCAGCTCACGCGTCCATGGGATGCGCTGCAGAAACTGATAGGTGTGTGTGACGTGACTCTCGATCTCGTGCCGCTCGGCATCGTCGAGGCTGCCCTTGCGGATCGTGAGATAGCGCATTTCGTCGAGCGAGAGAAACGGCTCCGTCGCGCCGTCAAACGCCAGATAGCTGCGCTTCGACCACGCCTTGAGCTCTTCGAAGCTGCCGTCGGGGAGAATACTGGGCTCATTGGCCTGGAGCACGATCTCCAGGAACCGATCCAACTCTTTCAGTTCCTGCTGGTGCGCTGCTTCGAGCTCCTTGGTGAAGCTCTCGTAGCCTTTCATGCCGTGGGTCTCGAGATACTCGGCCCGCTTGCGCCAGAACTCGCGCTCGGCCGTGCGCCGGATGAACGCGTGACGGTGACGCACGAGCCCCAGATCCGAGGGGTAGAGTTTCTTCGCTTTGATGAGCACCTGCTCGCGCACGCCGACCTTACCAAAGTCGTGCAGCAGGGCGGCATAGCGGATCTCTTTCACCTGTTCGCGCGAAAACGTCACATCCTTGAACGGACCGTCGCTGGCGCGGTCGACGACCTCCGCGAGCCCGACGGTCATGCCGGCCACGCGTCCGCTGTGACCGTACGTCGTCGGATCGCGCTGCTCGATGGCGTGCACGGCCGCGAGCACGAAGCCCTCGAACAGCTTCTCGATGTCGTCGTACAGCCGGCTGTTCTCGATGGCGACCGCCGCCTGGCCGGCCAGCGCCGTCACCAGCTCGACGGTGCGCTTGGAGAACGGCACGACCTGTTGCTCGACGTCGGCGGGCGTGGACAGGATCGCATCAAAGTTGCGCTTGCGGTTGATGAGCTGCAGCACGCCGATGATCTCGTCCTTGTGGTCCTTCATCGGAATCACGAGCATCGATTTCGTGCGATACCCGTACCGCTCGTCGAACGAGCGGTTGATCGTGTACTCGACGTCCGGCGGCAGGAAATAGGCGTCGTCGATCACGAGTGGATCACCGGTGACCGCGCAGTAGCCGGCGAGACTGGTGCGGTCCACGGGGATCGTGAACTCGACGAACGGTGCCTCCGGCTTTGAGTAGGTCTGCGCCAGCCGGAACCGCAGCCGCGGTGTCCCTTCCGCATTGCGTTCGACCAGATAGAGGCTGCCCGCGTCGGATTGCGTGATGCGCCGGGACTGCGTGAGGATCAGCTCGAGCAGCGTCCTGATGTCGCGCTCGGTGCCGAGCGCGACGCCGATGCGCGTCAGCTCCCCGATCTCCCGGGACCGCTGCGCCGCCTCGCCTCGCGCCCGCGCCGTCTCGGCGCGCGCCGCGGCCTCGCGGAAGCCAGCGCGGATCGCGACCAGCAAGCGCCGCGGGCTGGTCGGCTGCGTCAGGAACCCCGACAGGAACTCGGTGGGGAGCCCTTCGGGGACGTCGGTCTCGCCGTTCCGTCCGAGGGCCACGATGGCGCCCCCGGCGTCCACGAACGAGCGCATGACGTCGACCGGGAAAATGGAGCGGCTCTCGGCGTCAAGCAGAAACACCGTGGGCCGGTCGTCGGTCACGGCGAGCTCTTTCGCCTGCCGCACGGCTCGCGCCTCCACCTGCGACGTCTCGAGCGCGGGCGCCACGGCGTCGGGATGCCAGATCGGCGGATGCAGGAGGAGGTATCTCACGGCTTGGCGCCCGGCGACCCGCGCGGGGGAGCGCCAAAGGCGATCGGATTCGTTAGGACCGCTGCACCCGCTGCAGGCCTTCCTTCGCCTCAGCGTAGTCTGGGAAGATGGCGATCGCGCGGTTGAACATCTCCACCGCCTTGTCCTTCTGGCCGTGATCTGAATACAGCAGCGCGCGTGAGTAATACGTCAGCGCCTCGGTCGGAACCTGGCGCCCCATCCGCTGGTCTGACGCCTGCCGCTGCAGGGCGGGCAGGTTCGCGTCCTTCATGAGGCGCGCCGCGATGTTGCGGATGATGTCGAACATGTGATCGCGCTGCATCCGCTCCGACTCAGTCTTCACGATCTCGCTGGTCTCAGTATTGACGAGGCGGACGTCGACGCGGAAATCGCCGTAGAAATCGACGAAGGTGCCCATCACGACGTAGCGCGCGCCGACGAGCTTGCCGACTTTGGCGGCGGTCTGCGGATCGACGCGACCCTGCGCGCCGAGATTCTGCTCATCGAGCAGGCGCTGGATCTCCTGACGTTCGAGCACCCGCGCCGCCGGATTCTGGGACAGCTCCGAAATCATCATCCCGGCGATGCCGCGCTCGAGGGCTGCGAAGTCCTCTTTGCCCTGACCGTAGGAGCCACCGTTGCTGAAGGGGAGAACGGCGATACCGGGGCGGGTATCCTGGTTTTTCTGCTGCGCCCCCAGGAGCACCGGGACCAGGCTCAACACGGTCATGACTGCACGCGCGCGCATAGCTACTCCTCGGGTCACAGGGTCACCTGCATGCCTTCCTGGGCGGCAATCACTTCGAGCGATCCTCCGCGCGCTTTGGCGAACTTGCGCGCCGCCGCCAGCAAACCATCCATCGCCTCATCGCCGTGCTCGGGCTCGTGGTGAAACAGCACGAGCTTCTTTGCACCGGCATCCTGCGCCAGGGTCACAGCTTCTTCATAGGTCGAATGGCCCCAGCCGCGGTGTTGCTCGAGCTCCTTCGGCGTGTACATGGCGTCGTGAATCAGAAGATCGACGCCCTTCAAAAACGTCACGAAATCATGCCGCCAGCTCGCCGAGACATCGTAGTGGCCCCCGGCGCCCAGCTCGTTGTCGGTCACGTATGCCAAGCTCGGCCCACCGTTGGCGGGCGTGAGCCGGAATCCCAATGTCGTGCCGGGATGCCGCAGCTTCGTCGTCCGCACCCGGAACTCGCCGATCGAAAACTCGTCCATATCCACCTGCTGCACCGTCAGCTGGGCCGACAACGCGTCGAGCGGCACGGGAAACACGGCCGGGTCCATCTGCTGCCGCAGGATCGCTTCCAGCGACGTCGTGCCCTGTCGCGAACCCCAGATGCGCACGGAGTTGCCCGGCGCGAAGAACGGCTTGAAGTGCGGCAGCCCTTGAATGTGATCCCAGTGCGCGTGCGACAGCAGAATCTCAACTTTGGCGGCACCGTTTTGTTTCGCGACCAGATCGAGGCCCAGCGCACGAATGCCGGTGCCTGCATCGAGGACGACCAGTTGCCCACCGGTGCCCTCGACGGCGACGCACGGCGTGTTGCCACCATAGCGCGACGTCGCTGGCCCGGGAGTAGGAATACTCCCCCGGGTTCCCCAGAAGGTCACCGTGTACGTCATACGTATCGGCACGCCGAAACTCGGGCTAAGTTACTGGCAATTAGTGACGTAGAACCGTGACGCGAGTCACGACCGCCCGGCCGCTTGCTCGAGTGAGCCACGGTCTTTGATCACAATGTCTTTGCGACTTACGTCAATCATGCCCTTGTCCACGAGCTCGCGCATCGTGCGCGACACCGTCTCGCGCGACGATCCGATCATCTGGGCGATGGTGTGATGGGTGAGACGGCGCGTGATGCGCTGGCCGTCGGTCTCGTCGGCGAGGTCGAGCAGGAGTTGTGCGACGCGGCCGTGGACGTCGAGCAGCACGAGACTGCCGACTTTTTCATCCACGCGGCGCAGCCGCCGCGACAGCTCGCGCAACAGCGCGAGCCCAATGCCGGGTGAATGTTCGAGGATGGCTTGAAAATCTTCGCGGCGCAGGACGTACAGCGTCGAATCCTCCATCGCGATGA
This sequence comes from Gemmatimonadales bacterium, assembly GCA_035300745.1. Lineage (GTDB taxonomy): Bacteria > Gemmatimonadota > Gemmatimonadetes > Gemmatimonadales > GWC2-71-9 > 20CM-2-65-7. Next base: position 8,308 of record DATGVC010000181.1, read on the forward strand.
CGTGCGCGGAACGCGGCTCGTCGTCGATCAACGCCATCTCGCCGAAGAACTCTCCTTCGCCGAGCACCGAGAGGATGACTTCGCGGCCATCTTCGCCGATGAGGACGACTTTCACCTGACCCTTGGCGACGACGTAGAGCGCGTCGCCGGGATCGTCCTCGAACAGGATGACGGAGTTCTTGGGGTAGGAGCGGTCGCGGGCGACCTCCACCACCCGCTGCAGGTCGGGGGGGGAAAGCTGGCTGAACAGCGGGACTTTTTGCAGCACCTCAGCGGCAGACACGCGAACAGCTTACGCCGTGTGTGTGGCGGTGTCAATTGAACCAAAGCCTAAGCCTTGCAGCCAAGTTCCTGCGCTGACTATATTTCCGCACTTCGTTCCGTTCGACATTCAGGCAAGGATGTGTGCAGTGAAACCCGGGATTCACCCCAAATACCAGCGGGCAACCGTCCAGTGCGCATGCGGTAACACGTTCGTCACGCGCTCGACCACGCCCATGATTCACGTCGAAGTCTGCGCCAGCTGCCATCCCTTCTTCACGGGCAAGCAGAAGCTGCTCGACACGGCCGGCCGCGTGGAGCGGTTCCGCCAGAAGTACGGTACCAAGGCGAGCTGATTCCGTGGAGACCCGACTCCGCCAGGCGCTCGCGCGGGCGGAGGAGGTCGCCCGGCAACTGGCCGACCCCGCCACCGCGCGGAATCCGGCCAAACTCAAACAGCTCGGTCGCGAACACGCCCAGCTCGACGCCATCCGCCTGGCGCACCAGCGCATAGAGCGGCTGGAGGCTGAGCTGGCACAGGCGCGTGAAGTCCTCGCCGATAAGGACCCCGAGCTGTCCCAGCTCGCGCGCGCAGACGTCGAGCGTCTCCGTCCCGAGATCGACCGGCTCGAGGCGGAGCTCGCCGAGCTGCTCACCCCCAGCGACCCCTTCGACGATCGCGATGCCATCGTCGAGATCCGTGCCGGCACCGGCGGCGACGAGGCGGCGCTGTTTGCCGCCGATCTGTTTCGCATGTACACGCGCTTCTGCGAGCGTCGCGGCTGGAAGGTCGACATTCTGTCGCTCTCCGAGGGAACACTGGGCGGTCTGAAGGAAGCCGTCTTCGCCGCGCGTGGACCCAAAGCCTACGGGACGCTGCGCTACGAGTCGGGCGTGCACCGGGTGCAGCGCGTCCCCGTCACCGAGCAGCAGGGCCGCATCCACACCTCCGCGGCGACGGTCGCTGTCTTACCCGAGGCCGAAGAGGTCGACGTCAAGATCGAAGACAAGGACCTGCGCATCGACGTCTTTCGCTCGGGTGGCCCCGGCGGCCAGAGCGTCAACACGACGGACAGCGCCGTTCGCGTCACGCACCTCCCCACGGGCCTCGAGGTGAAGTGCCAGGATCAAAAGTCGCAGCTGCAAAACAAGATCAAGGCGCTCGAGATCCTGCGTTCGCGCTTGCTCGACCGGATGGTGGCGGAGCAGGAAGCCGCGCGAGCGCGCGACCGTCGTGCCCAGGTTGGTACGGGAGACCGCTCGCAAAAAGTTCGCACCTACAACTTCCCCCAGAATCGTGTCACCGACCATCGCATTCACTTCACGACGCACAACATCGATCAGGTGATGGACGGCAGGCTCGACGAGCTGATCGCCGCTCTGAAGAGCGCGCAGGAGAAGGAGCGGCTCAGTGCCTAAGGCGCACGAGGTGTGGGCCGCGGTCACCGGCACCACGGTTGGAGATGCGTGGCTGCGGCGCGATGAGGCAAAGGCGGCGGATACGGCCGCCAGGTTTCAGGACGCCATGGCGCAGCTCGAACGCGGTGTTCCGTTTGCGTACGCCGTCGGCCGTGCGAGTTTTCGAACGCTCGATCTTGCCATCGATTCGCGTGCGTTGATTCCTCGTCCGGAGACCGAAGGCCTCGTCGAGCTCGTGTTGGCACGATGCTCGACGGGACGCGTCGCGGACATTGGGACGGGTTGTGGCTGCATCGCCTTGTCGCTGGCGGTCGAAGGCCAATTCGACCGGGTCATCGCCGTCGAGCAGTCGCTCACCGCTGCCGCGCTGGCGCGCGAAAACGTCGCCCGGATCGCACCGGCCACGCCCGTCGAAATCCGCGAGGGGAACCTGCTCGCTCCGCTGGTGGACAAGGGCGAACGATTCCGCGTGATCGTGTCGAACCCGCCCTATCTGACCGCGGCAGAGTATGAGGAACTGGATCCGTCGGTACGCGGGCACGAGCCGCGAGAGGCGCTCGTGAGTGGTGAGGACGGTCTCGACGCGACGCGCGCGCTCGTGGCAGGCGCGGCCGCCTTGCTCGAGCCGGGCGGCCTGCTGGCGCTCGAGATCGACGAACGGCGAGCCGACTCGATACGAACACTAGCGCGGGACGCTGGATGGCAGGTTGAAATCCACGCCGATCTGTTCGGCTGCCCGCGCTATGCGCTGGCCAGGGAGGCTTAGTGCTCGAGGAGAAGGCGGAAGACCTGGGTCGCGTGCTCGGTCAGACCGATGAATACAAGTCGTTGCGTCGCGCGACGGAGGCGTTGCGGGAGGATCAAGCGGTCCAGAAAGTGCTCGCGGAAGCGGAGCGGCTCGCGCAGGACATCGAACGCGTTGCCCAACAGGGAAAAGAACCCACGAAGGAGCAGGTCGAGCAATACGATCGCGCGCTGCAAAGCGTGCAAGCAAATCCGGTGTATCAGCAGATGGTTGCGGCGCAGGCGAATTTCGAGAAGCTGATGGCCCGAATCAATGCCCGGATCTACGAGGGCATCAAAAAGGGCGCCGCGAGTCCCATCATCACGCTCGGATGACGTTCCTCGTCGTGGAGGGCCCGGAAGGCGCCGGCAAATCGACGCTTGTGCGGTGGCTCGGCGGCGCGCTGCGCGCCGAAGGCCGCGACGTCCTGACGGTCCGGGAGCCGGGCGGCACGCCCATCGCCGAGGCCGCGCGGAAATTGGCGCTGAAATCGCGCCACGACCGGGCGTTTGGCGCCGAGCTGTTCCTGTTCCTGGCGGCGCGCGCCGATCTGGTGGAGCGCGTGATGCGGCCGGCCCTGGCGAGTGGACAGGTCGTCATCGCCGACCGGTTCGGCCTTTCGACCATCGCCTATCAGGTTGCCGGACGGGGGCTGCCGAGGGCGGACGTGGAAGCCGCGTTACGGGTCGCGACAGGGGGCCTGACGCCCGACCTCACGCTGATACTCGACGTCCCCGTCACGCTGGGGCGCGAGCGCCAGCGGACCGCCGGGAAGGTGCGGGACCGCATCGAACGGGAAGATGACACGTTCCATACACGTGTCCGGGAGGCCTATCGTAGCGCATCTGGGCCAGGGATTGTTCATATTGATGCCAGTCAACCAAAGAAGGCCGTCCAGGATGCCGCCTGGCGGGAAGTCACGGCGGTCACGAGTGGGCCGCTTTCACTGAGGGGTACATGATGATTCGTCACAAGGGGTTCGTCGTCGCCGCCGTCGTGTCCGCCGCGTTGGTTTCGGGCGCCTGGTTTCTGCAGCGCGAAACGGAGCCGGCCGGATCGGTCTACCAGCAAGCACGCTTGTTCGACGACGTGCTCGCGCACGTCGCCGACTATTACGTCGATTCGCTCAACGAACGCCAGCTGTACCAGATGGCGATCGACGGCATGCTGGACCAGCTGCACGATCCGTATTCCGTATTCCTGAAAGCGGATGACTTCCGCCAACTCTCCGAGGCCACGACCGGCAACTACTCGGGACTCGGCATTCAGATCGATGTACGCGATGGCTGGATCACCGTTGTCGCGCCGCTGCCGGACACGCCAGCCGAGCGCGCCGGCATCCAAACCGGCGACCGCATCGTCCAGCTGGACGGTCGCTCGACGGAAGGGTGGAAGCAGGATCAGGCGGTCAAGCAGCTGCGCGGGCCGGCCGGCACGGCGGCGGAGCTGGCAATCCGGCGCACCGGCGTCGATAAGCCGATTACCTACAAGCTCACGCGGGCGACGATTCACATCCGTTCGGTCGATCCCAGGATCACGATGATGCTCGACGACCGCGTCGGGTACATCGCGCTCTCACCGGTCAGCGAAAGCTCCACGCGCGACGTGAGCCAGGCGATCGATACCCTGCTGAAGCAGGGCATGAAATCGCTCATCTTCGATCTGCGCGGCAACCCCGGCGGGCTGCTGGATCAGGGCGTGGCGGTGTCGGATCTGTTCCTTGATCCCGGCAAGGCGATCGTGGAGACACGCGGCCGCGCGCCCGGTTCATCGCACGAGTATAGCGACACCAAGCCGCAGCAGTGGCCGCGCCTCCCTATCGTCGTCATCGTGAACGGGGGTTCGGCGAGCGCCGCCGAGATCATTGCCGGCGCGCTCCAGGATCACGACCGCGCCGTGCTGATCGGGACGCCGACTTTCGGCAAGGGGCTGGTGCAGTCGTTCTGGAAGCTCACGCCCGAAACGGGACTCAAGCTCACGACGGCGCGCTGGTACACGCCCAGCGGCCGGACCATTCAACGCGTGACGCACAACGAGGCGGAGCAGTACTCGCAGGTGCTCGCGGCGGAGCACGGGCAGGACACGAAGATCGATTCCACCCAGGTCTTCCATACCGACGCGGGCCGCACCATCTACGGCGGCGGCGGGATTCGGCCGGACATGTACGTTGTCGCGGACACCTTCACCACGGCGGAACGGGCGTTCATCAAGGCGCTGGGCGACAAGATTCCGCTGTATCGCGACGCGTTGACAGCCTACGCCATCGAGCTGAAGGAAGGCAATCGCCTGCTGTCGCCGAACTTCACGGTCACCCAGGGAATGGTGGACGAGATCGTGCGCCGCATACGCGCCAAGGGTGCCGAACTGTCCGATTCGGTCGTGGCCGGCGCGCGGAAGTTGATTGCGCAAGAGGTGGGGTACGAAGCGGCGCGCTACGTCTTTGGACGCTCGGTCGAATTCCGCCGCCGGATGGCGGATGACGAGCAGGTCAAGCGCGCCCTGGCATTGGCCGATCGGGCCCGCTCGCCGCAGGATCTGCTCACGCGCGCCAACACGCAGCGCCCTTCACCAGAACGCAATCGGTGAGCCAACAGGCTTCCCGCGCGATCGGGCTCATCGGGCCCGGTCGCGCGGGAGTCGGACTCGCTTTAGCGCTGGCCCGGGCGGGTTATTCGGTCCGTCTCCACGGGCGAAACAAGAAGAGCCTTCCCGCTCCACTGACGCTGACCGTCGGCGATGGACGTCAACCGCCGCCTTGGCTCGGCGAGACCGACGTCGTCATCCTGACGGTCCGCGACGATGCGATCACGCCGCTCGCGACATCCCTCGCGAACTCGCGCGGTATCAGCGAGCGGCACGTCGTCCTCCATCTCTCGGGCGTCCAGGGGCAGGAAGCGCTCGGGCCCCTCGTCACCAGCCGCGCGGCACTGGGCTCGTTTCATCCCCTGCAAACGATCGTCGAACCGGAGCTGGCGGCGGGGCGTCTCAAAGGCGCGTGGGCGGCAGTCGAAGGAATGCCGCGCGCAGTCGAGGCCGGCGAGCGGATCGCGAAAGATCTAGGCATGCGTCCGTTCCGGATCGCCACCAAGTCCAAGGCGATCTATCACGCCGGCGCCGTCTTCGCGTCGAACTACCTCGTGGTCGTCGAGGCAGTCGCCCAGCGGCTGCTGCGCCACGCGGGCCTATCGGATGCCGATGCCTGGGCAGCGCTGCGGCCACTGGTCGAAGGGACGTTCGAGAACCTGAGCCGGCACGAGCCGCGTGAGGCCCTCACGGGCCCGGTGGTACGTGGGGACAGGGCGACGATCGTGCGTCATCTCGAGTCGCTGGCCGTCGATGATGCGAAGTTGTACCGCGCGCTCGGCCGGGCGGCTCTCGAGTTGGCGCAGAAGCAGGGGATGGACGAAGAAACGGCGGAGAAAGTCGCCGAGGCGCTCGCTACTGATCTACCACCCGTACTCCGGAAGTCGGGGCGAATTTAAACTCCCGGGCGGGGATGGACGCGTTCACCGTGAGATGCTGCAGCATAATCGTCCGGCGTTGGCCCGAATTCTCGACAATTTCGATCCGCCGTATCAATCCATCCTGCTGCGCGATCCAGACCGTCGCTTCTGAATAGGGGAGATCGGCGGCGCGCGGCGTCAGCGTGATGACGTCGACCGCGTCGTCGCCGATGGAATCGGCCCGCACGTAGCGGGCGCTGTAGCGCTCGCGCGGGTGTTCGACGAATTGCCCAATGAGATTGGGACCTGTGGTTCCCGTGCCCGGGATCGTCGTGCGAATCACCTGACCGGGTGTGGTACTCGGCGTGTAGAGCCAGAGGTGGCGGCCGTCGGCGACGATACGATCGTCCTTGGGCTCGGTGAATCGCATCGCGAAGTAGTTCGGCCGACGCTGGTACAGCCGGCCACGCGTGGTGTCCGGATCGCCGAGCATCGGGTTGTCGATGACTTGGGCGAAATCCGCGGCGAGGGTGCGGACCGTATCGAAGGATTGGCTCGCGCGGTCGAGAATCGGTGCGGGATCCTGGAACGCCAGCAGCAGGAGCAACAACGGCGTCATGCGCCGACAGCGGCGGGTTCAGCGACGCGGCGGCCGATAGCCTCCGCGATGATCCGCACCTCACGCATCAACTGCGCAAACTGATCCGGGAACAGCGACTGCGCGCCGTCCGACAGCGCTGCTTCGGGATTCGGATGGACTTCAACCATGATGCCGTCTGCGCCGGCAGCGATCGCCGCGCGCGCCATCGGGATCACCTTGTCGCGCAGGCCGGTGCCGTGCGACGGGTCGGCGATGATCGGTAGGTGCGACAACTTGTGCACGACCGGAATGGCCGTGAGATCGAACAGATTGCGCGTCGCAGTATCAAAGCTGCGCACACCGCGCTCGCAGAGAATCACGTCGTGGTTGCCTTCGGCCAGGAGATACTCCGCCGACAACAACAGCTCCTGCACGGTGGCGCTGATCCCCCGCTTGAGCAGCACCGGCTTGCCGCAGCGTCCGGCGACCTTGAGGAGCGAGAAGTTCTGCATGTTCCGCGCGCCGATCTGCACGATGTCGGCCATCTCGGCGACCCAGCCGAGGCCGGTCTCATCCATCGCTTCGGTGCAGATCAGGAGTCCGGTGTCTTCACGCGCCTTGGCGAGCAGCCGCAGGCCAGGCTTCCCCAGTCCCTGGAATGAGTAGGGCGAGCTGCGCGGCTTCCAGGCCCCACCGCGGAGGACGACCGCGCCCGCTTCCTTTACTTGCCGTGCCGCTTCGATGATTTGCCGCTCGGTTTCGACTGAGCAGGGCCCGGCGATCGCGACGACCTCCGTGCCGCCGACGGCGACTCCTCCGGGCAAACGGACGACCGTGGACTCGGCCTTCCACTCCCGGCTCACCTGTTTGTAGGGCTGGGAGACGTGAATGATCTCGTGCACGCCGGGCAGGCCTTCGAGACGCGATGCATCGACTCGTCCGTCGTTGCCGACGAGGCCGACCGCGGTCCGCTGGGTACCCGGCATGGGCTGCGCCTGATAACCCATCTCCTCGATGACGGAGATGACTTTCTGTACTTCCTCGCGCGTTGCTCCATGCCGCATCACGATTAGCACGACTAGCGTCTCCCCCCTCCTCCTCGGTCACCGATGGTAAAGCGATCCCCGTCCTGCGCCGCGGACACCGGCCCGCGAAACCGCGTGCCGGCAAGTTTTGCCGGGTCCGAAGCTTCTACTGGAGGATAGAAGTGCGTCAAGACTAATCGTCTGGCTGCCGCTTCCTGGGCCAAGGTCCCAGCCTGTTGAGGAGTCAAGTGAATGTCCATCGCCCGCTCTTCGGGGAGCGAGCACTCCGCCAGGAGGAGATCGCAGCCCGTCGCCCAGCGCGCCAGCTCGCTGCTCGGCCCGGTATCTCCGGTGTAGACGAGACGACCCTCTGGTGCCACGAGCGAGACGGCCACGCTCTCCGTCGTGTGGGGCACGGGGAACGTCTCGAGACTCACATCGGCGTTCAACGGAAAGGGCTCACCGTCTCGCACGTCGAGAATCCCGATCGGGAAGCCCGGATCGAGCAGCCAACCGCCGTAGCCTTCGGCCACTGTGCGCAGCAGCTGCACGACACCCGGCGGGCCGAGGATGACGAACGGCTCACGCCGTGGCGGCTCGGTCGTGTACTTGAGCGCGTAGACGAGCATCGGCAGCTCGCCCCAGTGGTCGGGATGGAAGTGGGTCAGGATCACGTGCGTCACCTGATGCCAGGGCAGCCCAAACTCCGCGAGCCGGTGCAGCGAGCCGGCGCCGCAGTCGAGCAAGACGCGCAGGTCCCCGCGCGCGACCCAATGACAGGCGCAGGTGCGGCGGGCAGAAGGTGCGACCGTTCCGGTGCCGACAGTGACGAGTTCCATACTCACTTTCCCCGAAAGACGATCCGCTTGAAGACGACCAAACCTGACGCCTTGAGCTTGGCGAGATACACGCCGGCCGGCAACGGGTGCCCATCATCGGCGCGGCCATCCCATATTAGCCGCGGATCACAGATTCCCCCGCCCGCCGAGCCGCGGCCATAGCGGCCAGGGGCCAAGACGCCCGGGAAATCAGGCCCCGGCGCGAAGCGGCGCACCCGATTGCCGCGCAGGTCCAGAATGTCGAGCTCGACCGTTCCGGCGATAGCAAGATCGAACCACAGGCACGTCGAGTCCCGGCCCGCTGCAGGGAAGGGGTTCGGGAAATTTTGATAGAGCAAAGTGGACGTCGGCATACCGAGATCTACGACGAGAAACGACCCCTGGCTTCGGATGATGCTGGTATCGGATCCGGCATGCACGACGAGCAGCCAGCGATAGGCGGTATTGCGCTCGAGCGGCCGCGGGAGAGCGAAGGTCGTATCCGTCAGATTTGCGACGTTGAAATCCGTGTCGCCTGTTGCCACACGCTGCACATCCAGGTCGAAGGTGAACGGCCCCGGCGGTGTCGATAGCCGCGCTGGCCTCCAGGTAAGCCTCGGCTGCGCCGTGTCGATCACCATGCCGGCGGGATTGCTCAGCGACGTCAGCGTTGCCCACGCTGGGACCAGGATCGGACCGATCCGGCCGGTGGCTGCTGTTTCGCCGCTGGCCGCCGTCGCATCCACGCGCCAGAAAATCGACCCGCTTTTGAACGCGCGTGCCGGGGCCGCCGTTTCCGCGGTGAGCGTCGTGTCGACGATTGGGGACGCCAGCGTGCTGTCACGGCTGACGCGGAGGCGATACCTCACCGGCGTGGCGGCAGGCGGCACCGTTCCGACCGTCCAGGAGAACGTCGGTGTGATCGTCGTCAGCGGGCCGGCAGCGGGCAGCGGGGCGGTTGCCGTCACGCCGCTCGGGAAGACGGCAGCTGCGGCGACGTCGGGACGGCCCCAGCCGTAGATCGTGTCAGGCGCCGCCCGCTTCGTGCCTGCGCTCCGAAACGCGGCGCGCAGATCCATGGGGAGCAGCGTCGGATGCAGCTGCTTCACCAGCGCCGCGCTCGCCCCGATCAGGGGCGTGGCGAACGACGTGCCGTTCCCGCGTCGCACCTGGTCGACACCGGTGAGGACACAGACGGCGACGCCTGGTGCCGTGAAATCGGGTTTGATGCGTCCGTCCGCCGTCGGCCCGCGCGACGAGAAGGGCGCGATCACGCCCGACGAGTCCTCCGCGCCGATCGCCAACACCGAATCGCCATCAGCGGGGGTCTCGATCGATCGCGAGGCAGGTCCGTCGTTGGCGGCAGCCGTGACCACCAAGATGCCGCGCTGCGCCGCCATATCGGCGGCGACGGTCGTGACGGCGACGTCGCCGTTCAGCTGCGACGGCGTGTAGCTGAAACCGTTGTCGAACCTAAGGTACGCGAGGCTGGACGAGGCGATGTCCACGCCGATCGAATCGGCCCACTGGAGCGCGTGGACGTAGTTGTCTTCCTCGACGCGCGTCTCGCTGCGGATGTCCTCGGTCTTGGCAAGCAGGTAATGCGCCCCCCGCGCGATACCATGCAGCCGCCCCGGGACGTCGCCTGCGAACAGCGACCACGTGGCCGTGCCGTGAGACTGCGCTCCGGCGACGTCCTTTCCCGGTTGGTCCCTCACGGTGTCGTCATGAAACACGAAATCGTATTGAGCGGTGATCGTGATGCCGTTGAAGGCGGGGTTTGAGGTATCGAAACCGGTATCGAGCAGGGCGATGCGGACCCCGGTTGCGTCGATGCCCCGATCGGTAAGCGGCCGGAGATGGAGCTGGCGGTAGGGCATCGCTGAGGGACCCAGCACCGGATCGTCCCCTGCCGTGACGCCGCAGGTGTCGCCCGGTAGTTGTGCCGGTCCGGTCATGATACGGGGCAGGGGGCTCGGGCCGCCCCGCAGCTTGAAGCGCCCCAACGGCTGGACGCGTCTCAAGTCACGATCCTGCAGGAGCTGGCGGAGTACGGCCGCGGGCACATCGGCGCTGATGGCGTGCAACCAGCGGCTGCGGACGCGCACGCGCGCACCCGCGGCGGCCACGCGATCGCTGATCGAGTCGAGCGATGCAGTCGGACGGGCGAACAGCCAGACCGAAACAGTCGTGTCCTGGACGCGAGCGAGGAGGCGCGGCAAAACCGGGGAAACCGCGGGCCGCTGCGCTGCCAGCCCAGCAGGCAGGAATACGAGCCAGATGAACCGCCGCATCAAAACGGGGAAGGGGGACGGGGGAAGAGGAAAAACGTTTCGCTACACCGGTTCCATCTGGCCCAGCCGCACGCCCACGATGGTCGAAACGCCTGGCTCCTGCATCGTGACGCCATAGACCGCATCCGCGGCCTGCATCGTCCGTGGATTGTGCGTGATCACGATGAACTGCGTCTGGTCTTTGAACTCCGCGAGCAAGCGGACGTAGCGGCCTACGTTCGCGTCGTCGAGCGGCGCGTCGACCTCGTCGAGCAGGCAAAACGGGCTCGGCTTGGCGAGGAAGATCGCGAACAACAGCGAAACGGCGACCAGCGTGCGCTCGCCGGAAGACAGCAAGTGAATCCGCTGGGTGCGTTTGCCCCGCGGCGCAGCGTGAATCTCGATCTCGCTCTCGAGTGGCTCGTCTTCGTTCGCCAGGCGCACGTCGCATTCGCCACCGCCGAATAGCGTTTGAAATACAGATCTAAAGTGCTCTCTCACCTTGGAAAATGATTCAAGGAACAGAGTCTTGGCGGTCTGATCGATCTCGCGCGCCGCTTGCTGCAGCGAGTGGCGGGCGGCCACGAGATCGTCGCGCTGTGTCATGAGGAACTCGAGCCGTTTGGTCTCCTCGGCGTGCTCCTCCACCGCCAGCGCGTTCACCGGTCCGACGGCGTCGATGGCGCCGCGCAGCCGGTCGTTTTCCTGCCGCAGCCATTCGAGGTCGCCGGCGACTTCAGGCGCCTCGGCGAGGAGTTTGTCGAGAGGCTTGCGCCACTCCGTCTCCACCCGTTCGACGAGCCCTCGTTTGCGGCCTTCGACCTCCGTACGCTCGAGCTGCAACCGGTGCTCCTCCTCCCCCAGCGCGGCGAGCGCTTTGCGCGCCTGATCGAGCGCGCCCTCCGCCTGGCCGAGGTCGGCGTCGGTCATCCCCACCTGCGCTTCGGCGTCCTTCGCGGCGGTGTCGAGCTCCGTCGATGAAAGGCGGCGCTCCTGCAGCGTGTCCTCCCACTGCGCCCGCTGCGTCGTGAGCGTCGCCGTCTCTCGCTCGATGCGCGCGATCTCCTCAGCGCGCGCCTCAGCCTGCTGCCGCGACGTTTTTGCGTCGGCGTCGGCGCGGCCGGCGCGCTCCGACGCCGCGGCGAGTCGCGCCTCCACCTGGGCGGCTTCCACCTGCCACCGCACGCGCTGCTCGCGCGCGGCTTCCTGCTGCGCCTCGAGATCCGCCAGGCCGGCGCGCTCGGCGCCGAGCTGTTCGGCAAGGCGCACGCGCTCCACCTCGCGCTCCTGCAGCTCGACGTGTAGCGCGCCGAGCCGCGTTTCGACCTCTGCCAGCCGCTTGGTCAGGCGCTCGACTTGCGACGCAGCTTCTTCAGCCTGGCGACGTGCGTGAATCAGACCGCGATCCGCCTCGCCTTTTTCCGCACCGGCCTCGAGCTCGAGGCGACGCGCCTGCTCGGCACCGTGTCCCGCGCCCGTGAGCGCCGCCTCCGCGGCGGTGAGCTCCTTCACCGTGGACTCTTCCATCGCACGCGCGCGATCGCGATTCGCGGCGGCGTCCCGGACTTCTTTCTCCAGCGCTTCGAGCTCGGCGCGCCGCTGCAGGGGACCGCCGGCAGCCGGCGTCCCGCTGTCGAGGAAAATCGCCCCGTTCGCGCGACGCAGCGCGCCCGCACCAATCACCTCGTGACCGGCGAGCAGCGCGCCGACCCACGCGGCGGCGGGACCATCCACGCGCAGTGCGTCCTTGAGCGGATGGCCGTCGGCGCCCAGCCGAGGCCCCGGGACGCAGGGCAGAAGCACCAGCGGTCCCGGTTGCGTCTCCGCATGCCAGGCGATGATCGCCTCGATGACGGACGCATCGCGCACCAGCACGGCATGGAGCCATTCGCCCAGCAGTCGCTCCGCCAGCTCGGCGTCGCGTCGGCTGGTGCGGACGAAATCGGCGAGCGGGCCAAGCACCATGCCCTCGCCGAAGCGGTTGCGGATTTTCAGTAAGGCTTGCGCGGCGGGTGCCAGACCGACGTGCTCGCGATCGAGCTCGTTGAGCGCGTCCCGCCGCGCCTCGAGCTGTGCCAGCGCGGCCTCGGCCTGGCGGCGCGCCGAGCGCGCACTCATCTCCTGCTCGTGGAGTGCGGCAACATGACGGCGGGCGTGCTGCAACGCTTCTACGGCCCGCACCGCCGCTTGCGCGTCGCGATTGACGCGCTGCGCGGCGGCTTCGGCGTCGCGCGCCGCGTCGTGTGAGGCCGCATCGCGCTCCTTACGTTCGCCGGCAGCCAGCGCCAGCTGCTCGCGCAGCTCGCTCCGCTCGCGGTCCAACGCGCCGCCCTCGATTTCGAGCGCCCGTGCGGTTTCGGCACGGCCCTGCAGCGCTTCCTCGAGCTCGCGCACCGCGAGTCGCTCCGCGGTGAGACGGCCACGGACGTTGTCCTCTTCGCCGGTCCGTGCTCCCAGCGCGCAATGTACCGCGGTGAGATCGCGCTCGGCGGCGGTGCGCTCGGCGGCCGCCGCGTCATGCTCACGTTCGGACTGTGCGGCGCGCCGTTCAGCTTGCACCCGTTCATCCGCGGCGGTCTGGCGCCGCTGGCCCGCGTTGCTCAGCCGCTCCGCGGCGAGGGCGAGGTCGCTCTCGAGCCGTCCCACTTCGAGCTTGGCGTCTCCCAGCCGGCGCTCGACTTCGGTGCGCCGCGCTTCCGCCGTGTGGCGGGCCTGGACCCGCGCTTCGCGTTGATGCTCCGCATCGTCGAGGCGCGCGCGTGCCGCGGGTAACTGCTGGGCCAGCTCGCGAGCACGGACCCCGAGCGCACCGAGTGTCAGATCGAAGTCCTCGATCTCCCGACGCACCAGCGTCATCGCGATCCCAAAGCGCTCTTCGATCATCTTGCCGTAGCGCTCGGCGCGGCCGCGCTGGCGCGCGAGACTGCGGACCTGGGTCTGTACCTCGGCGATCAGGTCTTCGAGCCGGGCAAGATCGGCCGCCGTTTCCTCGAGGCGCCGCTCCGTGCTCTTTTTGCGGTCGCGATACAGCCCGATTCCCGCCGCTTCCTCGAACAGCGCACGCCGCTCTTCGGCTTTCTCCGACAACAGGGCCTCGATCATCTTCGCTTCCATGACGACGGCGGCGTCCGCGCC
>DATGVC010000182.1:0-6877 GCA_035300745.1 Gemmatimonadales bacterium
GAACGCGTTCGCCAGGAACAACGTCCCCGCGACGAATACCATGGCGAGATCGGTCAGCTTGGCGATCGGCCAGGATCGGTTCTCCTCGGTGTCGAAGACCTCGTTCAGCGCGGCCCGCAGTCCCCCGAACATACGAGTCGAAAACCACAGGAACAGGGGCGCGGCGAGCAGCGTGAGGTGGCCGCGGCGCGCCACTAGGTCGCCGAGCGCGCGCTCGATGAAGCCGAACTGGCCGTTCTCCCCGCCGCTCGACTCGGGGAGGAAGCGCTCCAGCAGCTCGTGGACGTTCAGCTGATGAATGGCGAGCTGATACTGAGCGAGATAGCCGACGACAGCCAGGACGAGACCGACGAAGGGAATGGCAGTGAGGAGAATGTCGAACGAGAGGGCACCGGCGAGAAAAGGGATGTTGTCTTCGTAGGCCGCCTCGAGGGTGCGCCGGACGACGCCGGTGACCGTGCGGTGCCAGCCGCCTTCACCATTCACGCGAGCGGCTCGTCCTCCTCCTCCGATGCGGGGGGGGGGGGCACCGGCGGCCGTGCCCGCGCGCGCCGGCGACGGGCGGCCTCGAGCCGCCGGCGCAGCTGCTCGCGCGTCGCGATCTCCGGCTCCTCGGCCTCGTCCTCTTCGTCGGACTCGTCAGCCTCTGCTTCGGCTTCCTTCAACAGGCCGCGCACTTCGTCGACCTTATCCTCCGCCAGCTCCTTCAGATTGCGGAGGCCCTTCGTGACTTTGCGGCGCGTGCTCTCGCCGCCTTCGGTCGGCGCGAACACGAAACCCGCCACCGCGCCAAGCACGATGCCGAACAGAAACGCGCCAAACCCTCCCCCTCCCCCTCCCCCTCCACTTCGCTCACTCATTCGCCGGCCTCCGCGTCATCGGGTGCCGACACGAGCGCGGCCCGGGGCGCGGCGTGTGACACGAGTTTCGGTTTGACGTAGCGATCGGTCGCCGCTCGCGTGCCGTTCACCCGCAATTGCTCGAACAGGAACGCGAACGTCTTCTCGAGATCGGCACCGATGGTAGCGCGAACGTCGGCGGGAAGATCCCAGAACCGCTGCTTGAAGGGCCCGATCGCCTTCTTGCGGCTCTTGTAGATGAACTGCTCCTCGGTGTCGCCCTTTTTCCACTCCTCCTTCGCTTCGCGCTTGACCCACTCGTTCACTTCGCGCCGTAGGTCTTTCGGCAGCGCAGGGTGATCCATGACGATGGTCTGGAAGTTCGTGGCCAGGTGGATCTCGACCGCCTCGCACTGCGGAAACTGTGAGAAGGCCTCCGGCGGCAGCGTCGAGGCGCCGTGCTGCACCGCGCCGCCGAGGCCGTACTTCGTCCGGGCGTCGTGCGACAGCGCCTTGAGCGCTTGCAGGTCGAGCTGCACCTTCGCGATCGAGCCGTCGGGCAACACGACGCCACCGTGACTCGTGCCGGTCTGGACCGAGATCTTCGAGATGCCGGCGTACTTGCCGCGCTTGGCGAGCGAGCGCTTGTACCCTTCCATGAAGGCTTTCAGCTCGTGCACGTCGCTGTTCTTGCCGCCGACCTCACCGATCTCCGCACCGACGGAGACCGTCACGTCCTCCGGCTCCCGGTCGCGGATGAACTGGGTCAGTTCGGCGGCGCGCTCGTAGTTGGTGCGCTGCTGCTCGTCGAGATTTGGCTTTGAGAGGTCGACGAGCGTCGAGGTATCGATGTCGATGTTGTAGAAGCCGGCATGCAGCTCTTCCTCGATCAGCGCGCGCAACGCGTTGAGCTCGGCATCGGGATCGGCCGCGTATTTCTTCGCGTTGACCTGCACGTGATCGCCTTGAATGAACAGCGGCCCCGTGAATCCCTCGCGCAGCGCCGCGGCGGTCATCACGGCGACGTACTCGGCAGGGCGCTGGTCGGTGTACGCGATCTCGCTGCGGGCGATCTCGCAGATGATCGCGCCCGCATCGAGCCGCTTCGCCGCGCGGAAGATCGCGCGCCCCGAGTCGTAGGAGAGAATCCGGATGTTCATGGCGGGAGTGGTGAATGGCGGCACTTCGCCGCGGCCGCGCGCCATGTACAGCTCGTGAATGGAGGCGGGCCGGACGCCGGCGCGCTGCCCGATTTCCCAGATCAACCACCGCGCCTGGGCTTTCTCGTCTTCGTTCCCGAACACCGCCTGCCGCACCAACTCGTCCAGTTTGGCGCTTTGCCGGGCGGCGGGGTTGTCAAATTCCTTGAGCATGAGCCTCCTCGCGGCGGAATTTATGCCCCGGGTAGGTCGATAACCAGCCCGTCGTACGCGGGCGCGATCCCTGGAGGCAGCTTCGCCTCGAGGGCCGCGTGCGTGAATTCGTGCGTGAGATGCGTGAAGAAGGTGCGGCGCGCGCCCACTCGCTGCGCCGCCGCGACCGCCTCGGGAATCGAGAGATGCAGCGGATGCGGCCGCGACAGCAGCGCGTTGAGTACGAGAACCTCGAGACCCTCCAGGGCCTCGATGACACTGTCCGGGATCGCCTTCACGTCGGTCAGGTACGCCACCGCACCCACACGATACCCGAGGACCTGGTGGTCCCCGTGCGGGAGCGCGAGCGGCAAGACCGGAACGCCGCCGATCGCGGCGCTCGCCCCAGGCTCGAGCACGTGCGCCATGAGCTCCGGTTTGCTCGTTCCGACCGCCACGACGATTGACGGATCAAAGATGTACTGAAACCTGGCGACCAGCTCCGCCATCGTCGCGCGCGCGCCGTACGCCGGCAGCATGGCGTTCTGGCGCACCGAGAGCGCGCGCAGATCGTCGATACCGTGTACGTGGTCGGCGTGCGCGTGCGTGAACAGCACAGCGTCCACGTGATCGACGCCGGCCGCCACGAGCTGCAACCGCAACTCGGGTGGCGTATCGATCAGGAGCCGCTTGCCTCTGGTCTCGATCAGTGCGGCGGTGCGGTTGCGCCGGTCGCGGGGGTCAGTGGATGCACAGGTGGGACAGCGGCAGCCGATCTGCGGCACGCCGAACGACGTGCCGGTGCCGAGCAAGATCAGCCGCACGTCACACTACCTCGACCTTGATGAGGTTGGTGCTGCCGGAGACGTCCCAGGGAACGCCTGCCGTCATCACGATGCAATCGCCGGGCTTCGCATATTGGCGCTTGAGAATGAGATCGCGCACGACGGTCAGCATGGCGTCATAGCCGGGCACGTGATCGACGAGGATCGGGATCACACCCCACACCAAGGCGAGCTGGCGGTACGTGGTGACCTCGGTGGTCACGGCAAGAATGGGAACCGGTGGACGCAGCGCGGCGACTTTGCGCGCCGTGAACCCGCCTTTCGTAAGCGTCACGATCAACGGCGTCTTGAGCATCCGTGCCACTGCGTGCGTGCCCCACGCGATCGCGTCTTCCGTATGTACGGCATCGGTGACCGTGCGCCGCTCTTCGCGATGGCGCAGCGGGTGGCGCTCCATCTCGCGGATGATCCGGTCCATCGCGCGCACCGCTTCCACCGGGTACTGCCCGACGGCGGTCTCCGCTGAGAGCATCACCGCGTCCGTGCCGTCGAGAATCGCGTTGGCGACGTCGGAGGCTTCGGCGCGCGTGGGCCGGGGGTTGTGCACCATCGACTCGAGCATCTGGGTCGCCGTGATCACCGGTTTGCCCTGGTGATTCGCTTCGCTGATGAGCCGCTTCTGCACGAGAGGCACCTGCTCGAACGGCAGCTCGACGCCGAGGTCGCCGCGCGCCACCATCACGGCGTCCGAAACGGCAACGATCTTGTCGAGGTTGTCGAGCGCCGTCGCCTTCTCGATCTTCGCGACGAGCTTGATCGTAGCGGGTACCAGCTTGCGCAGCTCCTCGATGTCCTCCGGCCGCCGGACGAACGACAACGCCAGGTAGTCCACGCCGATCTTCACGGCGTCCTGGACGTCTTCGCGGTCCTTCGCGGTGAGCGCGGGCGCGGAGACCTGCACGCCAGGGAGGTTCATTCCCTTGTAGGCCGTCAAAATGCCGCCGTCGACCACGCGGCCCCGAACGCGGGGGGCATCCACGCCGGTGACTTCGACCGAGAGCAGCCCGTCGTTCAGCAGGATGCGCGAGCCGACGCGCGCGTCCTTGGCGAGACCGTCGTACGTGGTGGGCAGCTCGTCGCCCCGGGCGACCTCTTCAGGGGCGAAGACGACCTGCTGACCGGGCTTCAGCTCGCGCGGCGCGGGCAGATCGCCGACCCGAATGCGCGGGCCCTGGAGGTCGAGCAGCACGGCGACCGGCACGTCGGCGGTCTCCGCGACTCGCCGCGCCGTGCCAATCCACTCGGCACGCATCTCCGGGGTGCCGTGCGATGCATTGATGCGCAGGACGTTGGCACCGGCCTGGAGCAGTGCGCCGAGCATCGACGTGTTGCCGGTGGCAGGGCCCAGGGTCGCCACGATTTTCGTGCGGCGGATCCGCGGGACGCCGTTTGTACGGTTATCCACAAATGCACGCGAGGTTGGAGATGTGGAAAAGTGGGCAGACTGGCACGAACCGCAGTGGCTGCCGGGAAGGCAACGGTCTCTCCAGCAAGGGTGCATCAAAGACCTTGAGTGGAATGCGTCTAGAGAATGACGTTGAAGTAATACATGAAGCGACAGTCCGTGGGTGAGCGGGGACCGGCGCCTGCATAAAGATTCGCACATCTGTATACGCGTTCAGCGCACGACCTCAAGCGACTTCTGCGCCAGCCGCGCCTTGAGCTCCTGAAGCACGTGAATCGTCCGCGCCATGGCCGACGCCGGCATCCCCTCGATCGTGCGGGCCGCCAGGCGCCGCTCCAGCTGTCCGACGCGCAGCAGCACCTCGAGGCCATGGCGGGTCAGCGTTACGCGCACGCCGCGGTCGTCGTCGGGGTCGGTCGTCGTCTCGACGAACCCCTTTGCCTCGAGTCGCTGGATGAACGTCGTGGCCGCCGCGCGCGACACGCCCAGCTCGCTCGCGACATCGCTGGGCCGCGCGCCATCAGGGCCGCCCAGATCCACCGCCGCCATCACCGCGTGGGCCCGCTGCGACAGGCCGAAGCTCTTGTAAGCGCGGTTGCCGGCGCGCTCGATGGCTTGGTAGGCCGCTGCGACGGCGTCGGTGAGTTGCAGTACCAGCTCCGAGCGGTCGCTCATGTAGTTAACATGTTGATAGTTAATATACTAAACAGATATCAGCAACGCAATGCTGGGCGTGTCAGCAGCTCTCCGACCAGTCGACCTTCGACTCCCGCTTGCAGCGCACGCATTTCAGGGTATCGGGCTTGCCGCCGAAGTCCCGCCGTTCCTGGCAGTGCGGACAGACCGCGTAGGTGGTCGTGACCTCCTCCCCTTCCCTGCCGCCGAGGGTAGGGCGGAGCACGCCGGTGCGGACAACGACGCTCCAACGGTCGGGGGGCGTGTCGCGCACCGCGACGTCGATGCGGCTGACGCGCACCGGCTTCTTCCGGACTTCGATGACCACTTTCCCGTCTGCGGTTTCGTCGACGATGGGATACCACGCCCCACGACGCAGGACGTCGGCGACGTTATCGAGGCATCGCGCCCAGCCCCGGGGAGAGACCATGAGGGGGCCCAATGTAGCACTTCCCGCTAGATTCCGTTATGCGCACGATCGGTACGGTCACTCGACTCCAGATTCAACGCGGCTCACTCAAACGCGGCGAGAAACCGACGCGCGTCTACGATCCCGCCCCGTTGCTGTCCGTCGCGGCGCTGAACGTCACGCCCGACGGCGCGCTGGGCGCGAGCCCGGACGGAGGCGACGCCTGGATCGTGGACGTGCACCACCGCGGCCATCCCGACACCAAGAACGAGGACGGCCAGCACGGAATCTCCCTCGGGTTCACATCGCATTACGACGCGATGCGAACGCATTTCGGTGACCGGATGCAGTTGGGATGCGCCGGTGAAAACATCATCGCGACCAGCGAACGGCGATTCAGCTACGAGGATCTCGCGAGCGGCGTTGCCATCCTGTCACCGGACGGCCGCGAGCTAGTCAGACTGAAGGTGCTACAAGTGGCGCACCCGTGCCGGCCATTCACGGGATGGGCATTGGGAAAAACTGTCGAACCGGAAGAATTGAAACGGCACCTCCAATTCCTCGATGGAGGCATGCGAGGGTTTTATTGCATAGGCGAAGGGACGGGGACGGTGTCTTTGGGGGATTCGATCGCACTGCTTTAGGACAAGCGCGCCTCGGCGTCTACGAAAGCTCATCCCATGCCATCGCCGCCGACTTATGACAGCGATCGCATGTCATCTCATTCGTCCGGGCCTCGATCCCCTGCCGATGTCGACAAGCGGGACAGACTGCGTACGTCAGTGGGAAGATCCGACCGAGTCGCTCGATGACCCGCGGCTCGCAGCGGACGATCGTCCACCGCTCCGGCGGATGATAGCGAATCTCGAGGAAGCGACGGTCCACCGGCACGTTGTGCCGGTTGACGTCGAGCACCACGATGTTGCTGGAGGAGATGCGAACGACGGGATACCATGCGCCACGCCGCAGGGTGTGCGCGCCGGCAGGACCGACGCGCGCCCAGCCCTTCACCTGCAGTCGCGTGGGGGTGACCATTCGGTTGGCGCTTTCCATGACCTGAAGACTACCCTGCTGCGCAAGGGCCCGTCGTGACTGGAGTCACAGGGCCGTCGGTCGCCTCGGTCTCACCCGCATTCCGAAAAGCCGCAAACGTGACATTTGGCACATCCCTCGATGAACGCCAGCTGCGAGCCACAATCGGGGCATGCGCCAATGAAGTCTTGTTCGGGCCGCCTTGCCGCCTCGAGCACGGTTTCGCCGCTCGTGGTGCGCACGACGGCCTCGGGGGTGTCGAGCAGATCCTGCTGGACGCCCTGCTTCTCCTGCATCCACTTCTCGATGGCGATGCCGAT